>JAPXSS010000058.1:0-20928 GCA_033812955.1 Syntrophobacteraceae bacterium
GTATCCACTGGGTTCCTGCACCATGAAATACAATCCCAAAACCAATGAGCGGCAGGCAGCGCTGCCCGGATTCACCGGGGCGCACCCGCTGCTGCCGGCTTCCCTGTCGCAGGGCCTCTTGCGGATGATGTTTGAACTGGAACGCTTTCTGGCGGAGGTCACGGGCATGGAAGCCGTCAGCCTGCAACCGGCCGCCGGCGCCCATGGCGAGCTCAGCGGCATCCTCATCTTCCATGCCTATCACCAGAGCCGGGGTTCTCGCCGGTCCAAGATCATCGTTCCGGATACCGCCCACGGCACTAACCCGGCCAGTGCCGCGCTGTGCGGCTACCTCCCGGTGAACGTCAAATCCAACGAACGCGGCATCCTTTCCGCCGAAACCATTGCCCAGGTCATGGACGATGAGACTGCCGGGATCATGGTGACCAACCCCAATACTCTCGGCCTTTTCGAGGAAGAACTGGTCAAGATCGCTGCTGTCGTCCACGCCCGCGACGGCCTCGTGTACGCCGACGGGGCAAACATGAACGCGGTCATGGGCATGGTGAGCATGCGCGACCTCGGCGTGGATGTGCTCCACTTGAACCTCCATAAGACCTTTTCCACCCCCCACGGCGGAGGAGGTCCGGGGGCCGGCCCCGTCTGCGTGACCAACCGGTTGGAACCCTTCCTGCCCATCCCGCGCGTGATCGAGGAAAACGGAACCTATTATCTTTCCGAAGATTTCCCCCAATCGATAGGAAAAGTGCACGCCTTCTACGGCAATGTGGGGATCATGATCAGGGCCTATAGTTATATCCTGAGCCTGGGTCCGGAACTGAAAAAAGCCAGTCAACTGGCGGTGCTGAATGCCAACTACCTGCAAGCGAAGCTCAAAGGCCTGCTCCACCTGCCCTACGATCGACCCTGCATGCACGAATGCGTTTTCTCCGACAAGAATCAGGCGGCACAGAAGATAACCACCCTGGATATGGTCAAACGCCTGATGGATTATGGCTTCCATCCCCCTACCATCTATTTTCCGCTGGTGGTCCATGGCGCCATCATGATCGAACCAACGGAAACGGAATGCAGGGAAGAGCTCGATCTTTTCATCGAAGCCTTCCAGGAGGTGGTGAGAGAGGCCGGGGAGAATCCCGAACTGCTCCTGAATGCCCCCCATCGCCCCAAGGTGACCCGCCTCGATGAAACCCATGCGGCGCGGCATCCTTGCCTGACGGGGTGACCTTTCTTGAAGAGTTGCGGGTTGCAGAATCGGTTGAGGCTTATGGGGGGGGCTGAGGCAATGAAGCGAGCGGCAATGCTCGCATCATTTTGACCACAAAGGGCCGACCACGAGGGCCACAGGGCACGAAGGATACGGTTTGTTATCTTCGTGGTGAGCGACGGAGCGTGGTTGATATTGGACATTTCTTCATACCGAAAGGATAAAGAGACGTCGGGGAAGATTGAGGAAGCGATTCCGCGGCCGGCCCGGAACAGCCAATCCTGGCTTTATCTGGACCTTCCGTTGCTGGCCTACCAAGAGGCCTGGGAGCTCCAAAGCCGGCTGGTTACCGCCCGGAAAGAGGCGTTGCTGGAGGCGAATGTTTTCCTGATGTTGGAGCACCCCCCAGTGTTTACCTTGGGGCGACGGGGCGGGTTGGAGAATCTCCGCGTTAGCAAGGGGGTTCTCGAACAATCCGGGATTCCCCTGTTTCAGGTCGAGCGTGGCGGCAACATCACCTTTCATGGGCCCGGTCAGGTCGTCGGCTACGGGATCGTGGCGCTTCAAGGGGCCGGCCTCGGCGTTGGCGACTATGTGACAGGACTCGAAGAGGTCATGATTCGGACTGCAGCCGAGTGGGCTGTGGCGGCGGAGCGCAATCCCCTCAACCGGGGAATCTGGGTGGGATGCCGCAAGCTGGGGAGTATCGGCATTGCGCTTCGCCACGGGATAACCTTTCACGGCTTCGCCTTCAATGCCACGATTGCGCTGGACCCGTTCGCCTGGATCAACCCATGCGGGCTGACCGGGGTCGGAGTCACCTCTCTGGCCTCTGAGTCGGCACGGGAGGTGTCTCTCGTCGAGGTCCGCCGGTCTTTGAAACATAACCTGGAATCGGTTTTCCGGGTAAAGCTGGCTCCGGTCGAACGGTCGGAGCTTGAAGTCCTCCTTACCAGGCAGTGCCGGGAACCGGGTGCCGGCTGCTGCTCAGGAGGGTCGAATGGATAGTCGTCGGGTGGCTGTTGCCGGGCCCGGTCAGGAAGGCAAACTCACCACCCCGGACTCATCACCACACACGGGAGAAAGCTGATGGATGCACTGCGGCAGACGGTTCTCTATGAAAAGCATCGGGCTCTCGGGGCCAAGCTGATTGAATTCGGGGGGTGGGATATGCCGGTCTTCTATCCGACCGGGATCGTCGAGGAACACCTTGCCACCCGCAAGGGCACCGGGGTTTTCGATATTTCGCACATGGGCCGGTTTGACATTCGCGGCGAGGGTGCGCTGCAATTTCTGAATCATGTCCTGACAAACAACGCGGGAGCGCTGGACATGCGGATGACCGGAGCCCAATACACGCTCATTGCCGATGACCAGGGCCATACCATCGACGACGCCTACCTCTATCGCTTCTCGACGGAAGGTTACCTGCTGGTGGTGAACGCCGCCAATGCGGCAAAAGACTGGGCCTATCTTGAGGAATGCCGGAAAGAATTTCCCGGGGTTGAAATGGAGGACGTTACCGATAAGGTTGCCATGATTTCCCTTCAGGGACCACGCTCACGAGCAATCCTGGAAGGGATCATCGACACCGGTCGGCTCCCCGAACCGATGCACAATGCGGTGAGTGTCGTCACGCTTGGGGGAGCGGAAGTGCGGCTCAGTCGCACGGGTTACACCGGGGAATCTCTTTGTTTTGAACTCTTCCTTGCGGCGGAGCAGGCGGCGGCGATGTGGGACCGCCTGGTGGCCAGCGGCGCCACTCCGGTGGGTCTGGGGGCCAGGGACACCCTTCGCCTGGAGGCCGGGCTGCCGCTCTATGGTCATGAACTGGGACCGGACGCAGAAGGCCGCCCCATGCCCCTCCTGTCCTGTCTCACTTCCAGGATCGGGGTCAGCTTTTCCCCTCTGAAGGGTCCTTTCATCGGTCGTGCCCCCCTGGCCCGGCAGTTCGAGGCGCTGAGCAAGATCATGTATCGCGACTACTCAATGATCGAGGTGCTGCCCCGCCTTACGCGGTCTCTGGCGGTGGCCGGAAGAGGCATTGCCCGTCAGGGGGCAAAGGTGTTTAAGAACGGCAAGTTCATCGGCTGGGTGACAAGCGGCACGATGGTGCCTTACTGGGTCTTTCAGGGTGAAGGAATCAACTCGAAACAAACGGACGAGAACCAGTTGCGCTCAATCTGTATGGCCTACGTCGACAGTGATATCATCGAAGGGGACCAAGTCAGCCTTGATATCCGGGGCAAGCAGGTCGAGGCGGTGGTGGTGCCGTATCATCTGAGAAATGAGGCGCCCCCCTTCGCCCGCCCAATCCTCTACGATCATGCCCTGGAACCCAAAGCAGCGCCAGCGGCCGACGAACCCGCAAAGGTGAGAGACCTGCTGAAAAAGGCCTTGCACAACACCATCTGGCGCCAGGAGGAATGCATCAACCTCATCCCGTCCGAAATGACCACATCGCCCATGACGAGACTCCTTTCGATCATGGACCCAGCCTTCCGCTATGCGGAACATCGGAAGACCCGCGCCTTCTACGATGCTGAGGTCTACTACTACCAGGGGACGGCCTTCATCGAGGAGGTTGAAGCAGCGATCGAGGAAGAATTGCGCAAATTCCTCGGCTGCACCGAAGTGGAAGCCCGGCTCGTCAGCGGCCAGATGGCCAACGCCGCCGTGTTCAGTGCCTTGGTGGACTACCGCAATCGGACGGACCGGAAGAGCGAACCGGCGAGAATCCGGCAGGTGATGAATCACCATCTTGCCAAGGGCGGGCACCTGAGCGCCCAGCCGATGGGTGCGCTCAAAGACTTTGTGGCCCGGGATCCCCGTACCGAACGACCGGCGGTGGTCCATTTCCCGGTTCTTCCGGACAACCCCTACAAGGTCGATGTTCCGGCCACCCTGGAGCTGATCGATGAATTCCGACCCGAACTGATCATCTTCGGGAAGAGCATGATTCTGCACAAGGAACCGCTGGCCGAAATCCGGCGCTTCCTGGACGATCAGCGCCTCAACCCGGTGGTCATGTATGATATGGCCCATGTGCTGGGTCTGGTGGGACCGCATTTTCAGCAACCCTTCCAGGAAGGGGCGGACCTGGTGACGGGATCGACTCACAAGACCTATTTCGGCACTCAGCGAGGGATCGTAGCAAGTCGTTTCCTTGAAGAGGAGGAACGCTACGAGCTTTGGGAAGCGCTGGTGCGCCGGACCTTTCCAGGCTCCCTCTCCAACCACCATCTCGGAACGCTTCTCGGCCTGCTGGTGGCGGCCTATGAAATGAACTACTTCAAGGATGAGTACCAGCGGCGCGTGATCGCCAACGCCAAAGCTTTCGCCAGGGCCATGGAGGAGTGCGGGCTGGATGTGGCCGGAGACCCTGCCATCGACTTCACTGAAACCCACCAGGTGATCGTGAAGGTCGGCTACAGCCGGGGACCGGCAATGGCCGAACGGCTGGAAGCCAACAATATCATCTGTAACTTTCAGGCTACCCCCGACCAGGAAGGGTTTACAGTATCCGGAGCGTTGCGAATGGGAGTTTCCGAAATGACCCGCTT
Source organism: Syntrophobacteraceae bacterium (assembly GCA_033812955.1). GTDB lineage: Bacteria > Desulfobacterota > Syntrophobacteria > Syntrophobacterales > Syntrophobacteraceae > JADGQM01. Next base: position 4,771 of record JAPXSS010000058.1, read on the forward strand.
CGGCATGCAGGAAGCGGACTTCAGAGAGCTTGCCGTCCTCGTTCACGAGATTGTGGCCAAAGACGTGCGAGCGGTCGAGAAAGTGAAGGCCTTGCGAGCGCGCTTTCAGGAGCTCCAGTTCTGTTTCAACGAACAACACTCTTCCGAGGTTTGGAACAGGCTTCGCAGCCTGATTTAGGTCGTTTTCATCCGGAGACTCATGCGTCGCGCCAAGGGCGGGCCTCATGCCCGCCCGAACTCCACAGTCATCACCCTGAACTCAGCAATTCAGCTCCTTTCTCAGCCAGTCCTTGAGCGGCTCATTGATGGCGTACACGCCCACCCCCGGCTTGCGCCCCCCTTGGGCAATGGCCTCTTCGATCAGGTCAGGGGGCGCTTCGATGCGGGCAAGCTCCTCCATCCCTTCCATGTTTCTTCGAATCAGGGTGAGCCCGAGCGGCTGTTCCCAGTCGTAGATCACGAAGTAGTAACTTTCCTGGCCAACATAGCGCACGAAGTCATCCTTTCTGGCCCATCCCGTGCCCCATTCCAGGAAGGTCTCGATAGCCTTTTCGGGCGTCATCTCCAGGTCCAACTGGGCGATAACCTCTTGATGGCCCTTCAGTTCCTTCAAATCCCACAAAAGCCTGCCCTCCACTTGCTCCTCGGTCGCCACAGGGTTGACCATCCTCCTTCATCAATCACTCCCTCTTTCCCGGGTTACTCACCAATCCGTATCCAACCCGTTTTCATCCGGAAAGAGGCTCGAGTTGATCACATAGATCACTTCGTCAGGTTCTGCAAGCACTCCGAGTCTCACGTCTCCCTGGGCTGGCAGAAAATTTCCTCACCACCCATGTTCTTTTACTAAAGTAATCTCCGCTTTTTTCCGAAAGCAATGGCAAGGCAGTCGAATATTGCACGGCTCTCGCCGGGTGTGCTTGCAGGATTTGCATCTGGTCAGCCTGGAAGCTTTTATCGGACAGCCCTTTGGGGAGGAATAACGATGTTGAGACCTATTTTCACGATTTGCCTGGCCATTCTGTTGGGATGGAGTGTTGGAGTTCACGCTGGAGAGCCTGTGTCTGCCGTGGATCCGAAAACCACCATTGGTCCAGTGATGGCAGACGGTACCGCTGCTTTGCCGTGTGTCGCTCAGCGTGATATGGCATCCCGGATCAATGTCCTGCAAGTGCCGTTTATCGTTAACGATGGGGGGGACTCGGAGGATGAAGTCAAGTTCTTTGCCAAAACCCTGGCCGGCTCGGTTCTGGTGGCAGATCAGGGAATCAGCTACCACATGAAACAGAGCTCCAAACCTGGTTCTTCAACCGTTGCCATCAAGGAAACCTGGATTAAGCCCAAGAACAGCCAGGCTTATGGTCTCAAGCCTTCGAAGGCTCGATTCAACTTCTTCAAAGGAGCCGATCAGCAAAAGTGGAGGCGGAATGTACTGGCCTTCGATGAAGTCGGTTTTGGGCAGGTATATGACGGTGTTTCGGTTACCCTCAAAGCCTATAATAATAATGTCGAAAAGATCTTTTCGGTAGAAAGTGGTGCTGATCCGGGAAGGATCTCCATTCGGGTTGACGGGGTCTCGGATCTACGGATCAGCAAGGCCGGAGAGCTGGAACTGGTGGGCAAGGATGCCACCCTCAGAATGACGGCCCCGGTTGCCTATCAGGAAATCAACGGCGACCGGAAGTATGTCAAAACCACCTATAATCGACTCAGCAAAAACACCTATGGCTTCAAGGTGGACGGATATGACCGTTCACAGCCCTTGATCATTGACCCGTTGTTGGCCTCGACTTTTCTGGGCGGTACCGATTCAGACTTCGGCTACGCTATCGACAGTGATGACAATGCCTCAATTTTTGTGACCGGTTGGACCAAATCCTTTGACTTTCCGATCATCGACGGAGCCAATCCGTTTCAAAATGTCGGCAGCTACGACGTCTTTGTCTCCAAGTTCCGCTTCGACAATTTGGAGCTTGAAGCATCGACGTTTCTTGGCGGAAGCCTGGATGATTTTGGCATGGCTATCGCTCTCTTTGACGATCCGCTTGACAATCCGGATGCCGGTTTGGAGGTGTATGTTGCCGGATCGACCAAGTCCTCTGATTTTTCGTTCCCGCCCTATAGAACGTCTTTTGACAGTCAGTTCAACGGCGCTCAAGATGCCTTTCTCTGCAAACTCGATTATGATCTGTCAGAGCTGAAGGCAGCCACATTTCTTGGCGGATCAGGCATTGAGAAGGTTTATGCCATGAAGATCGGCCTGATCAATGCATCATTCCCTCAGCCTCTTCCTCTTGTTTATGTTACCGGAACCACCCAGTCCAAGAATTTTCCAGTGCTGGGGGAATCCGCCTTCAGCGTTTCCTATTGTGGTAAGGAGGACGTTTTTGTGTCGGCTTTTGACACCGATTTCAGGCTCTATTACTCAACGTTCCTCGGTGGCTCCTCCACCGACATCTCCTATGCCCTGGAACTGGCATCCGACAGTATATTTTTGGCTGGTGCCACCCTGTCGCCTAACTTTCCGACTACCCCCGGCAGCTATCGACGGGTCTTGAACGGTAAGAAGGCTGACATCTTTGTGAGCCGTCTAAACTTCTCTCTGGGGATCCTTGAGGCTTCAACTCTGCTGGGCGGTAGCACTGACGATGTAGCTTATGCGTTGGCTGTTGATAACGCAACAATCATCAAGAACGTCTATGTGGCAGGATACACCAATTCCGTCAACTTCCCTACTCGAACCAATTACTCGATGGGGAAGAAGGTCAAAGGCAAGGAGGATGCCTTCATTGCCAGACTTCTCCCCACACTGACAGGCAAGGTCACGGACAAAGACAAGTATGCAGCGATTGTGGTGGGCTTGAGTCTCTCCGACACTGCCGTGGCGATGAAGTTGGATTCCGCTAACCATCGAATGGTGGTTACCGGCACTACCACCAAGTCTTCCAAACCAGAGCTTTTCCCGGGCGTAAGTGAGAATGTGTCTTACCAGAGCCAAAATAATGGTGGGGTTGACGGTTTTGTGATGCTCATCGACGATAATCTCACAATTGCTAATCCGATCATCCAGGCAACGTATATCGGTGGAACTTTGGAAGACCGGCCGATGGGATTGTTCCTCCACACCAAACCTGACGATTATATGGGGAACATCTACATCGTAGGAACCACGAAATCGAGTAATTATCCGGCCTCCGGCGAGATCTTCGGTAAGGAGGAGGCCTTCGTAACGAGATTCGACACCCTGCTGGCACCAACACCGTAGGGGTTCTTTTGATGATTAAGCTGATGATTCCCTTGTTCACTCAGTGTTTCATTTCACCTTAGGCGCTGATAGCTTGATCGCAAGAGGAACCTGTTTTCCGGACATTGTTACGGGGCTTTCGAATTCGAACCCCGTGATTGGTCCAAAAGGTTAAGCAAGCCGAATGCTACCGGGCAGGTGACGAATCGTCATCCTGCCCTTTGCTTTTTGCTGCCTCCCCTGGTAAACGAGATGAAGGGTTGGCGGCAACTGTAACCGTGGTGAAAGATTTGAGAAGGAGAGTGTGAATGCACGTGGTGGATCTGCGATCCGATACGACCACCCGCCCCACCCCCCGGATGCGCCAGGCGATGGCGGAAGCGGAGGTGGGGGATGATGTCTTCGGTGAAGACCCAACGGTCAACCGCCTGGAGAGGATGGCCGCGGAGCGCCTTGGCAAGGAGGCTGCGCTCTTTGTGCCGAGCGGCACCATGGGCAACCTGGTCAGCCTGCTGGTTCATTGTGGCCGTGGGGATGAAGTCATCCTGGGCGACCAATCGCACAGTTATATGTTCGAACAGGGAGGCATGGCCGCGCTGGGCAGCATCCATCCCCGGCCACTCCCCAACCAGCCGGACGGGACCCTTGCGCTCGAGGCAATCGAGGCAGCCATTAGGGTGGAAAACGTGCACTTTCCAAGAACGCGCTTGATTGCCCTGGAAAACACCCATAACCGGTGCTACGGCAGCCCTCTCGAGCTGGCTTACATGAAAGAGGTGCGGAGACTTGCCGACTGCTATGGGCTCAAGATCCACCTCGATGGCGCCAGGCTGTTCCACGCCTCCATTGCGCTGGGGGTCGAGGCGCGAACCCTCGCCGCACAGGCCGATTCCGTATCGTTTTGCCTCAGCAAGGCCCTCGCCGCCCCGGTTGGTTCACTGGTGTGCGGTACCGCCCAGTTCATCGGCGAAGCGCGACGGACACGCAAGGCGCTGGGCGGCGGTATGCGTCAGGCGGGGGTGCTTGCCGCAGCCGGGCTTGTGGCTCTCGAGGAAATGGTGGATCGGCTCGCCGAAGACCACATCAACGCCCGACGTCTGGCGGAAGGACTGTCCGACATTGCCGGGATCAGGACGCTGCCCTCAGCGGTTCGGACCAATATGGTCTATGTGGACATCGAGCGCGAGGACCTCTCCTCCCAGCTTCTGGTCGAAAAACTCCGGTCGCAGGGTGTTCTTCTGCTTCCCACAGCTCCTCGGCGCATGCGCGCGGTGACCCACTATCACCTCACCCCAGCGGATATCGCGTTGGCCGTGGACCGCTTTCGGCAGGTGATGACCTGAGAAGCCAAAGGAACGGCAAAGGCGATATGGGCAAAGCCCTGCCGACTCCCGGCAAGCCCCATGAGCCCCGAACCGTCCTCCCCGTCAACCACACTTTCCTACTGGACCGCGCCGGTTTTCCAGGCGTCGACTCACGTCTCACTCTTGAAATCTTTTGACATGCCCGGAGTGCTGGGCTACCTTCCGTAAGTTCAATAACCACGGAGAGGAAAATGAAATTCAATATTGCTCGAAACAGCCGCATGTATCGACTGCCACCCTATGTTTTCGCCGAGGTCAATGCTCTGAAGATGGAACGGAGGCACGCCGGAGAAGACATCATCGACCTCGGCATGGGAAACCCCGACCTGGCAACGCCCCAACATATCATCGACAAACTGGTGGAGGCTGCCCAAAAATCACACAATCACCGCTACTCTGCATCCCGCGGCATAACCCGGCTGCGGGATGCGATCACCCGCTGGTATAAACGCCGCTACAACGTGGACCTCGATCCGGATAGCGAAACGGTGGTAACCATTGGCGCGAAAGAGGGGCTATCGCATCTGGTACTGGTTCTGGTGAGTCCCGGGGACGTGGTGTTTGCCCCCAATCCGACTTATCCCATCCATCCTTATTCGGCCATCATTGCCGGTGGGGATGTGCGGTCGATTCCCATCGGCCCGGATCGAAACTTCCTGGAAGACCTGCAGCACGCCACTAAACAAACATGGCCTCGACCGAAGCTGCTGATCATTTCCTATCCTCACAATCCCACAACCGAAGTGGTGGATCTGGAGTTCTTCCGGAAGATTGTCGACTTTGCCAAAGAAAATGAACTCATGGTCATTCATGACCTGGCATACGCCGATCTCATCTTCGACGGCCATCAGGCGCCAAGTTTTCTGCAGGTACCAGGCGCCAAGGAGGTTGGAGTCGAATTCTTTTCCATGTCCAAGAGCTATAGCATGGCCGGCTGGAGGGTAGGATTTTGCGTCGGCAACCCGGAAATGGTTGCAGCTCTCACCCGCCTTAAAAGCTACCTCGACTACGGCGTCTTTCAGCCCATTCAGATTGCGGCCATCATCGCCCTCAATGAAGACCAATCGTGCGTGGATGAAATCAATGCCATCTACAAATCGCGGCGTGATGTCCTGGTCGAGGGTCTCAACCGAATCGACTGGCCTCTTGAGAAGCCCAAAGGGACCATGTTTGCCTGGGCTCGAATCCCGGAACCTTACCGCAAAATGGGGTCCGTCGAGTTCTCCAAATTCCTCGTCAGCGAAGCGAAGGTAGCCGTATCTCCGGGGCTGGGATTTGGGGAATACGGGGATGAATACGTCCGATTTGCCCTTGTCGAGAATGAGATGAGAATCAAGCAGGCCGTTCGGGGAATCCGCCGCGCCCTGCAAATGCCATGAGGGGTGAGGCGTGATCAGGATCAAAGGTGACTTTGGGTGCAGCTATTGAGCATTCGGGTTTCCGGATTCCATATTCAAACAAGAGGGCGAAATGAAGACAATTGGAGTTGGGCTGATCGGATGGGGGACGGTGGGGTGCGGCGTGGTCGAGGTGCTCGACAGGAATGCTGAAGTCATCCAAAATCGTCTGGGCGTGCGCCTTGAACTCAAACGGGTGGCGGACCTTGACCTGGATCGGCCACGGCCGGTGGCGGTTCCGCCGACGAAGCTCACTACCCACGCGGAAGAGGTCATTAACGATCCCGAAATCCAGATCGTCATTGAACTGATGGGCGGGCTCGGCGCGGCCAAACAATTCATCATTCAGGCCCTGGAAAAGAAGAAATATGTCGTGACCGCCAACAAGGCGCTGCTGGCCCACGCCGGCAACGAACTGTTCAAGGTTGCGGCGCGCAATGGTCTGAGCATCGGCTTCGAAGCCGCCGTGGCCGGTGGCATCCCGTTCATCAAAGCCCTCCGGGAGGGGCTGGCCGGCAACCAGATCGACACCATCTTCGGGATCCTCAACGGCACCGCCAATTTCATCCTCACCCGCATGACCGAGCAGGGGCTGGCATTTCAGGAGGCGCTCCGGGAAGCCCAGGAGAAGGGTTATGCCGAAGCCGATCCAGCCCTGGATATCGAGGGTACCGACACCGCCCATAAACTGGCCATTGCCAGCGCCATTGCCTTCGGTACTCCGATCCAGTTCGATCAGGTCTATGTAGAGGGGATTTCCGGGATCGATCCCATTGATATCGAATTTGGCGAAGAATTCGGATATCGCCTCAAACTCCTGGCTATTGCCCGGAACCGGGACGGTCAGGTTGAAATGCGGGTGCATCCAACCCTCATTCCCCACCATCATGTGCTGGCCAACGTCAATGACGCTTATAATGCCGTCCATGTTCACGGGAACGCCGTTGGCAATATCATGCTCTACGGTCTGGGCGCGGGCATGCGACCCACCGGGAGTGCCGTGGTGAGTGACCTGATCGACCTGGCGCGGGACATTATCGGCAATACTCCGGGGCGCATTCCACCCCTGGCCTTCCGCCACGAAACCCTCAAGGAAGCTGTGATCAAGCCCATCACTGAGATCACCACCTGCTATTATTTTCGTTTTGCGGCTCTGGACCGGCCGGGGGTTCTTTCCAAGATTGCCGGTATTCTTGGTGAAAATCAAATCAGCATTGCAGCGGTCATTCAGAAAGGACGGCAGGTGGAGGAAGCTGTCCCCATCGTGATGCTCACTCACGAAGCGCTCGAACGTTCGGTGCAGAAGGCGCTGGCGGAAATCAACCGCCTGGAGGTGGTAGCAGGCCCGACGCGCCTCATCCGGATTGAAAACGAGGAGACCAACAATGTGGCCTAGCCTTCTGCCTGAAGCCCGCAAAATCTCCAAGACCGGAGGGGTGGAGTTGGTCGTTTTGCAGCGCGATGGACTCAGGGCCTTTTCAGACACCGGGAATCACTCCCCAAGGCCTCGTTGAAACAGGCCTCCGACGTCACTCCGACGCAAGCCGCAATCCAGATCTCATGCGGTTTTCTGGACCGCGGCTGCCGCTGGGGCAACGATAACTCAACAGCATTGGAATCACCTCCAGGCTGGAGATCACGATGAAGACCAAATACCTCATCTTAGTCGGCGACGGCATGGGTGATTACCCCCTCGATGAACTGGGAGGCAAAACTCCTCTCGAAGCGGCCCGCACTCCCCATCTGGATCGGCTTGTCGGGAAAGGCCGGTTGGGCATGGTACGAACCATTCCGGAGGGCATGGAACCGGGGAGTGATGTGGCAAACATGAGCCTGCTGGGCTACGATCCTCGGCAGTACCATACCGGCAGAGGACCTTTGGAGGCGGCGAGCATGGGGATCCGCCTGACCCCTGAGGAAGTGGCGTTTCGATGCAACCTGGTAACCCTGGAAATGGACAGCACCGGGATTGTCCGAATGGTCGACTATTCTTCGGGGCATATTACCAACGAGGAAGCTCATCGCCTCATAGCTTCCCTTCAGGAGGCTCTGGCAGGGACGCCGCTACGGCTCTATCCCGGAGTGAGTTATCGTCATCTGCTGGTTTGGCCGGGTGGACCGGCAACGCTCACGACCACCCCACCCCACGACATCACGGGAGAACCCGTTGACCGGTACCGGCAGTGTTACCAACAGGAAGCACTGTTGCGTGATTTCGTTGACAAAGCGGCTGCGATCCTGGCGGATCATCCAGTGAATCGAGCACGGCGGGCCACCGGTAAGCGCCCAGCCAACGCCGTCTGGCCCTGGGGGCAGGGAGGAGCACCTTCGATGCCCACTCTGAAGGAAAGATTCGGTCTGACCGGTGCCATGATCTCTGCGGTCGACCTCCTGAAGGGCCTGGGTGTCTACGCCGGCCTGGAACCCCTGACCATTCCCGGGGCAACGGGCTACCTGGACACCAACTACGCCGGAAAAGTGCACGGAGCGCTAACGGCACTCGAGACCGGAGATCTGGTCTACGTGCACATTGAAGCCCCGGACGAGGCAAGCCATGAGGGCAGCCTCGAGAAGAAGCTGGAAGCCATCGAAGCCTTTGATGAAAAGGTGATCGGACCGCTCTTGAAGGGGGCCGAGAGGTGGCCCCGAGTGCGTCTGATGGTCGTTACCGATCACCTTACCCCAATCCGGGTGCGAACCCACGTGGCTGATCCCGTCCCCTTTCTCATAGTTGAAGAGCTGCACGCCATGGAATCGACAGCCGCCCCGGCGTCCCGCTTTTGTGAACGCACCGCCGATCTTGCCGGCTGGCAGTTGCCTGGCGGCGTCCCGCTTTTCGAAGCTTTTATCGGGCTGAAGTCATAGGATCACAGCATGCCGGTACTTGCACAGATCAGAGTCACCTACGGCGACACCGATGCCATGGGCCAGGTCTATTACGGCAATTACCTGAGATGGTTCGAGATCGGACGTGCCGAATGGTTCCGCGCCAGCGGTATGACCTACCGGGAAGTGGAACAAGGGGGCCTCTACCTGCCCGTCGTCGAAGCTCATTGTTCCTACAAAAAGCCCGCCTTGTACGACGATCTGCTGACCATTGCCACCTCCTTCACGTTCGCCGGCCCGGCCCGACTCCGTTTTGATTACCAGATCCGGCGCGAGGAGACAAACCTCGCCACCGGCTACACCGTACATGCCTGCATGAGCAGCCTGCGCAAGGTGGTGAAACCGCCCGACTACCTTAAAGCGTTGCTGGAAGCGAGGCAAGGCGAGTAGAAGCGGCTGCGGTTGGAGCGAAGATGATCATCTTTCCTGCAATTGATCTTAAAGAGGGGTTATGTGTCCGCCTGATGCAGGGGGACCCGGAGCGGGTTACCGTTTACGGTAAGGACCCGGTAGCCATGGCGCGGCACTGGGAAGGACAGGGAGCGCCCTGGTTGCATGTGGTAGACCTCGACGGCGCTTTCTCCCAAACCCCGAAAAACCGTGAAGTGGTGATCGCCATTGCCCGGGCGGTGACGATTCCAGTCCAGGTGGGCGGGGGAATTCGGACTCTCGCAGTGATCGAAGACTATCTCGGTTCCGGTTTGGAGCGGGTTATCCTGGGCACGGCCGCCCTGCGGGAGCCTCAGTTGCTGGAGGCGGCCTGCACCCGTTTTCCCGGTCGGGTTGCCCTCGGTATTGACGCCCGTGACGGGCAGGTAGCCATCGAAGGCTGGCAGGAGACCACGGGGACCGATGTGATTTCCCTGGTCGAGCGTTTTGTTCATCTCCCACTGGCGGCTGTGATCTATACCGACATTGCCCGGGACGGCATGCAATCCGGGGTGAACGTACCAGCCACCCGCAGCCTCCTGGAAGCGACTCAAATACCGGTTATCGCTTCGGGCGGGGTAGCGACTCTCAAGGACCTGGAAGCCTTACTGCCCCTCGTACCCCTCGGACTTCAGGGAGTCATCACCGGCCGGGCGATCTACAGCGGAACCCTGGTACTGGCCGAGGCTCTCGCCTTGGTGCAAAAACACCCTGCCGCGCCAGGCCTCCCGGCATCCTGAAACGAGCGTCGAACATGGGAAAAAGACCGGGAGAACGGCAGGTGCAGATGATCCAGACCGCCCCTGGGATGCAGACCCTGGGCTTGGTGTCACCTGACACACACTGTAGGAGGAGGTAAGCCTGTGATGAGTGATAGGATTCTGAAAGGACTGCTGCACCGCAACGACCGGAAGATCGTGCTGCTGGTGATTGACGGGTTGGGCGGATTGCCGTCCGAGAAAGGAGGCAAGACGGAACTCGAGAGTGCCCGGACTCCACACCTGGATCGGCTGGCAGCGGAGGCGGAATGCGGTCTTCACCTCCCGGTCGGCTATGGCATCACCCCCGGGTCGGCCCCCGGCCATCTTGCTCTGTTCGGGTATCAGCCGACCGAATACCCCGTGGGTAGAGGGGTGGTGGCCGCCATGGGAATCGCTTTTCCCATGCAGGCGGGCGATGTGGCGGTGCGGATCAATTTCGCCACCCGCGACGAGCAGGGGAGAATCATTGATCGGCGGGCGGGGCGCATTCCTACGGAAACGTGCGCCCGCCTGTGCGAAGTGCTGGGCGCGGTGAGCATTCCGGGGATCGAGGTCTTTGTTCGTCCGGTGAAGGACTACCGGGCGGTGGCGATCTTTCGGGGGTCCGATCTGAGCGGTCAGGTCGAGGATACTGACCCCCAGGCTACCGACGTCCCGGCCCACGATCCGCAGCCGATTGCCCCGGAAGGAGCCAGAACGGCGGAAGTGGCGAAGGAATTCATCCGCCAGGCGATGACCCTGCTAAAGGATCAGAAGCCAGCCAATGCCATCCTCATGCGTGGTTTTGCAGAGCTGCCCGTCATTCCTTCCCTGGGCGAGCGGTTCGGGTTGCGGCCGGCGGCGCTGGCAGTCTACCCCGATTACAAGGGAGTGAGCCGTCTGGTGGGGATGGAGGTCATCGAGGGGCTGGCAAACCTGAGCGACCAGGCTGAAGCCCTGAAGCAGCACTGGGATCGGTATGATTTCTTCTTCGTGCATCACAAGTATGCCGATTCCCGGGGAGAAGACGGCGATTTTGCCGCCAAGGTGGCGGAAATCGAAAAGGTGGATGCCTTCGTTCCAGCTGTCATGGACCGGTGTCCCGACGTCCTGATCGTTACCGGCGACCATTCCACGCCGGCCGTGATGAGAGCGCATTCTTACCATCCCATCCCATTCCTGATCCATGGTCACCGAACCCGCCCTGACGAAGTGACCGAGTTTGGTGAAAGGCCCTGTGCCAGAGGAATGTGGGGAATCATTCCAGGCGCTGTGCTGATCCAACTGGCCCTGGCCTATGCCGACAAACTGCAGAAATTCGGCGCTTGATGTCATTCCAGCAAGGTAATGAGAGAGGAGAATCGCGATGAGGATGAGAAAATGGGTAGCGGGTGCGGTGGGATTGGTCATGATGGTGGGTAGTGCCACGTTCTGCCTGGCATCAATGCAGGAGGACGTGGACCAGGCTGTTGCGATACTGCAGCGCTTTCAGGGAATCCCGGAGAAATCCATTCCCCCGGCAGTGTTGAAGGGCGCCAAAGGGCTGGCCATTCTCACCATCACCAAAGCGGGTTTTATTGTGAGCGGCCGCGGGGGTACGGGGGTGGTGGTGGCCCGCACCGGCAAGAGTTGGAGCGGTCCTTCGGCCATTGGCACGGGTGGAGCCGGCTTTGGCTTCCAGATTGGCGCACAGGTATCGGAGCTCGTGATCGTGTTGAATACGCCGGACGCGGTCAGGGCCTTCTCGCGTGGCGGAAATGTGTCCCTTGGGGCCGACCTGAGCGTGGCAGCGGGGCCGGTTGGGCGGAACGTCGCGGCGGATGTTCTGCCGACGGCTGCGGTCTACACATACAGTCGCAGTCAGGGACTGTTTGCCGGAATCTCGCTCGAAGGCACCGTGCTCATGTCACGCGATGACACCAACCGTGACTATTATGGGCGGAAGGTGACCTCTTCCGATATTCTTGCCGGCAAGGTCAAAGTGCCCAAGGGTGCGCGAAGACTCGTGAAGGTGCTATCACGCTACTGATGGCCGGGTGAAGAGACTTCCCTGGGCCCTATGAATGCTGCCCTTGAATCCTATATCGGCCGGCCCAGGACGGAGCCCACCGACTGGCGGGTGCCGGAAACAACCATCGAGGTCAACCACGTTCTATCTCTCGATTGCCAGGCAGCTGTGAAATGACCCTTTCCGCGCCCATCCCGGGAGAGAATTCAACGGGGAGCAGAAGGAATGGCGATACCAAACCATAAAACCAAGATCGTCTGTACCATTGGTCCCGCCTGTGACCAGCCCGAGACCCTCGAGGAGATGATTCGGGCAGGAATGAGCGTGGCTCGCCTGAACTTTTCTCACGGGGATTTTTCGATCCATGCGGGGAGCATCCAGCGAATCCGGGCCGCCTCCCGGGCGGTCGGCCGGCGGGTGGCCATCATGGCCGACCTGCCCGGTCCCAAGATGCGGATTGGAAAGCTCAAGGAGGAGCCCATTGAGCTCAAGAGCGGCGATCCCTTTATTCTGTCGACGGATAAGGTCCCCGGCGATCAGGTTCGAGTCTCCGTCAGTTATGAGCGGTTGCCCCAGAGGGTCAAGCCGGGAGACATGCTCTTTCTCAACGATGGTGTCATCCAGTTGGAAGTGAGGCGTGTTGAAGGTCCCGAGGTGCACTGCCGGGTGGTGGTGGGAGGTGAGCTGCGCTCGCACAAGGGACTCAACCTGCCGGGAATCGATTTGGGGATCAGCGCCTTCACCCATCGCGACCGGGAGTGCCTCTGCTTTGCCCTCGAACAGGGCGTGGATGCCGTCAGTCAATCCTTCGTGGAAAGTGCGGCCGATCTTGAGGCTGTGCGGGAGGCGGCAGCGGCGCTCGGTCATTCGGTTTACCTCATAGCCAAGATCGAGCGGTCGCGGGCCCTCGCTAATCTGGATGCGATTCTGGCTGCTGCGGATGGTGTGATGATCGCCCGCGGCGATCTCGGCGTCGAGGTGCCGATCGAACAGATCGCGATAGTGCAAAAGCACCTTATGCACCAGGCGAACCTTTTGGGCAAGCCGGTGATCACGGCCACCCAGATGCTTTCGTCCATGGTCGATCATCGGCGTCCCACCCGGGCCGAAGCAACCGATGTTGCCAATGCCATCCTCGATGGTACGGACTGCGTGATGCTGTCGGAAGAGTCGGCCATGGGCAAGTATCCGGTTGCCGCGGTCGCCATGCTTGCCGGAATTGCCGGTGCCGTTGAACCCTACTACCGAAGTCGCTTGCCAGAGCAGGAGCGCGAGCAGCCCCTGGCGAGTGGAGCCAGCCCGGCCCTTCCTGAAGTGATTGCCGCCAGTGTCTTCACCGCAGTCCGACGGGTAACCCCCGCCATGGTCTTCGTACCCACCCACGGTGGCTTCACTGCCAGGAGCATCAGCCGTTTCAGGCTGCCGGTCTGGATTGTGGCCGTGAGCTCCGAGGAGCGCACCTGTCAGCAGCTGGCTTTTTCCTATGGCGTGCATGCCGTTCATGAACCCGATCATCCCGTTGCCTGGAAGTCTTACATTCAGAATTGGCTGCAGGCCCAGGGGCTGGGCGGGGATCTCGTGCTGCTCACCGAAGGGCCCTCCACCAAGAATCCCGAGAGCAATAACCGCATGGAAATCATTGATCTCCGCCGTTCCTGAAGGGGCCATAAGTGCTCAGCAAACATGGTCTGCTCATTGGCGGGACGCACAGCGGATGCGGCAAGACAACCGTTGCCCTGGCCCTCATGGCAGCCTTCCAAAGGCGGGGACTGAGAGTGCAGCCTTTCAAGGTGGGCCCCGATTTCATCGATCTCGGCTTCCATACGCAAATCACCGGATTCGAATCGCGTAACCTCGATGGTTGGATGCGTGACCGGGAATATAATCAGACACTCTTCCGGCGGCGGCTGGAACGGGCGGATATGGGGCTGGTCGAAGGAGTGATGGGACTCTTCGACGGGTACGACGGCCGCACCGAATCGGGAAGCAGCGCTGAGATGGCAAAATGGTTGGGGCTGCCGGTGATCCTGGTGGTGGATGCACGCAGTATGGCCAGGAGTGCGGCTGCTCTGGTCTATGGGTTCCGTCATTTTGATCCCGCTGTGAGATTCGCCGGCATCATCTTCAATCGCATCGGGGGGGAAGAGCATCTGACATACCTCAAGGAGGCCATGGCGGCAAACCTTCCCGAGGTGCCGGTGCTGGGCGGGTCTGCCCAGGGAGGAGCGCATTCGAATTCCCGAACGGCACCTGGGCCTGGTGACGGCTGATGAAGTCGTCATTGACCCGGTTCGACAACAGCGCCTGGCAGAGTTGGTCGAACAACGTGTGGATTTGGATTCCATTCTGCGGCAGACTGCATGGTGCGAAGAGCGGGCAGAAGGCAGGGGACATGTCCCGCTGAGTGCGAAGGGGGCTGTTCGCGATGGTTCCCCGGCGAGGGCGGGAGTGAGGATTGCCGTCGCGCGGGATGCAGCCTTTTGCTTCTACTATCGCGACAACCTTGAGCTGTTGCAGCAGGCGGGGGCGGAACTGACTTTTTTTGCACCGCTCAAGGGGGAGAGCTTGCCAGAGAATGCGGCTGGGCTCTACCTCGGCGGGGGGTATCCGGAAATCCATGCGGAACCCCTTTCCTCCCAGAGAGTGTTCCTGGCGGCCATCCGTGCCGCCGTTTCCCGCGGTATGCCGGTTTATGCCGAGTGCGGGGGGTTAATGGTCCTCAGCCGGTTTATCGACCTGCTTGACGGCCGGCGCTACCCGATGGCAGGGATTCTGCCTTTTGGCACTCGCATGTTGCCAAAGCTTAAAGCTCTGGGGTATACGGAGGTGCGCCTGACCGGGAACTGTCTACTCGGCGGGCCGAACCAGCTGATGCGTGGCCATGAGTTTCACTACTCTGAGATTATCGAAGAGGAGCATGACCCGGGGCTGACCATGGTCTACCGGGTTCGCGGGCGACAATCCGGGAGCGAACGCCCGGACGGTTACCAAATGGGATCGGTGCTGGCAAGTTATGTCCATCTCCACTGGGGGAGCGCGGGGCGAGCGGCAACCTCATTTGTCGAGCACTGTCGACGGTTTTGGAATTCGGGTGGCGGATGTCGATTGGCGGACAGCAAATGAGATGCGATGGTCGGTTGCGCGTTGATTCGAGGATCGACCCCTGGCGAGGGAGTATCAAGGTTGAGTGACGGGCAGGAAGGCCATGGCGAAGCGGTTGATGTTTCTGGGAACGGGGTCGGATGTCGGGAAGAGTATACTCGCTACGGCGTTCTGCCGGATTCTCAAACAGGATGGATATCGCGTGGCGCCCTTCAAGGCCCAGAACATGGCGCTCAATTCCTTCATCACTCCCGAAGGGGGCGAAATGGGCCGGGCCCAGGTAGTGCAGGCGGAAGCCGCCGGCATTGCGCCGCATGTGGATATGAACCCGATTCTCCTCAAGCCGACCTCCCTGATGGGATCCCAGGTTATCGTGCACGGCCGGGTCATTGGCAACTTCCAGGCGAGAGAATACTACGAACACAAGAAAAGCCTGGTGTCGGCGGTTCGCGAGAGTTTCGAGCGGCTCGCCCGGCAGTACGAGGTGGTTGTGCTGGAAGGGGCGGGGAGTGCCGTTGAGCTCAACCTCAAGGAGCACGACCTGGTCAACCTGGCCATGGCCGACATGGCGGATGCTCACTGTATCCTGGTTGGCGATATCGATCGGGGCGGCATTTTTGCGGCACTCCTGGGCAGCTTCATGCTCATGGCCCCACCCGAGCAGGAACGGATCATCGGTTTTCTGGTGAACAAACTGAGGGGCGATCCGCAACTGTTTGACAGGGGGGTTGAAATAATCGAGGGCCATGCCGGGCGCCCGGTTTTAGGGGTAATCCCGTATCTGGATCACCTGTCCCTGCCCGAGGAGGACAGTGTGGCGCTTTCGCGCCGGCTGCGGGCCAGGGCCGGAGCCGCCGCCAGCAGCAACCTGGCGGTAGGGGTGGTGCGGCTGCCGTTTGTTTCCAACTATACCGACTTCGATTGTTTCGAACAGGAACCGGAAGTGGACCTCGAATACTTCGACCGCCCGGAGCAGGTATTCAATTAT
>JAPXSS010000059.1:0-19599 GCA_033812955.1 Syntrophobacteraceae bacterium
TCTCTGCCTGCCTCGTAGATGAGCTCCGCTTCCCTGACGTCCATAAATCCTCATCGACTCGTAATCTGACCAATGCGGTTCGTTCATTCTGTTGCACCTTCCCATATCAGATTCCGATGAGGATGTCCCGTCCAAAGTGGAGGCTTGGAAAAAAATTCTACCCCCCCTGAACGGTTACCATTCGGTTCATGACTGAAAAAGTAGAAGCGGTAGGGTCCTGATCTCAGAACGACAGGAGTCATTGATATAGCCCCCAGAATCAATTTAACGGCCTATGGTTTCCGATATATTTCGTTATGCTTATCGGCTCACCCCCCGGAATCGAAAGCAGGAATTCATTCTTCCTCCGGTGTATATTGAACTTCACCTGCCCCCCACTCCTGCTGAGAGCCTTCCATGAAGATCCTAGTTCACCGACCGGAATAATGAAATCATGAAGACTTCTTTCCTTGTCCTGGCACAGGAGCACAGCCACTTCGGTAGGTTCGTCCTTCAATCCAAGAAACCATTTGTTTACCAGTTGAGGTCGATCAAGTTCATTTGCGAAGGCAATCCCCACTGATACACCCTTTTCAGTGTGATATCTCTTATCGTGGCCAGTAAGGGGAATGTGTTTGGCTGAAAGCATTTTGACCCACCTGTCTCGGGCCATAGCACCCTCTCGTTTGGGTGAGATACTCCTCTTGGTTGAGGAGTTTTCACTTTCAAGGTGTTCTTTGCAACTTATTCTGACATTTTCCGGGCTTGCCCATAAGCGATCAACGAAATCTCTCACACGGCTTTCAAGTTCTGTGCTTTCAAGGATGAATATCTCACACTGTTCGGCCGCTTTGCTCCATTGGGTGATTGCTCCAATGTCGGCATTTTGTGCTGCCATTTTGATTTCCTCGAGAATCTTCTCTTTCATGGTCGGAAGATCTTGCATCGTGAACATGGCTTTCTCCTTAAAAAATGGTCTCTGGCAATGTTGCCTTAAAATAGGCAGTAGTACCATTCCTGTCAAGGAGATATTGCCTTAGTCGTTGCCTGAAAGGTGCAGAGCTAACGATTTAATCAGCCGCGCGGTTTTTTGCGTCGGCTGAATTTACGGGTTCGGCAACGCTTCAAGCTTGCTCAGTCAACAAGCTTTCGCAAAACTGTAAGTCTTCTTTCCCTTTCTGACGAATTTGAATATGCCTGCATCGGTCACCCTTGTGAGCACGTCCTTCTCCTTCATGTGGTGGTCACTGAAGGACAATGTCCCCCCAGGTTTCAGTATCCTGTGAATCTCTCGCAAAACGTCATCGGGGCGAGTAAGATCGTGGAAGACGTCATATAACAGGACGAAATTCACATCGTTGTCAGGGAGTCCGGTGCTGCAATCGGATTCGATGGTTTCGATGTTCTGAATTCCCTTGCGGCTCGCGGTTCTTTTGACCGCCCGAATAGCAAGTGGATTTACGTCGAGTGCAATAATCTTTCCGAAAGGACCGACCAATTCTGCAAGTGGTGCAATGTAACCGCCAGGACCGCAGCCAAAATCGAGCACGGAGAAGCCGGATTCTATTCCAGCTTCTTTCAAAATATCCAGACGGGGTCCCAGAAAGTCACGGACCTTGAACATGAGACTCATCAGTTTAAATCCCAAACTCGACATTGGCTTATTCATCGCAGCTGTCTCCTCCTATGCTCTTCAAGCCGAACGGCAGCGGCGGATAACCCGACCTGTCCCGTCTTGCACTCAAGCTTCGCTTGAGCAATCCGGGCCAGGCGGGTTATCCGCCGCTGCCGTTGGGTGGAGAAGTTTCCTCGATATCACCCCTATATCTGGATGAGTGGTCCGTGTTTATTGATAACAGGCAATGGAACATGGAGAAAAGATGCCTCTTGTTTCCGTGTTCACAGCATATGCGGGAGAAACATGGAAAGCAAGAAAGAACACCATGGTGAACCTGTTCTCAAATAGATCATAATTTTGATAGGGAGAACAAATTTAGCGTGTATCGGTGATAAACAGCCTGTGATCGGGAGCACTTCTCTGCTATGATGAATCACCGGATTGGCCGGCGTGCTCGGGCAAGCAACGTTCCCGGGACTGAGGGCAATGGATCGGGAGGTCAGCCATGCTGTCGGAAAAACCAGAAAAGGCCAGGATCCTGCAGAAGATCGTCCAGGGGGAAGGTCTCCCGTCTGCATCACCCATCGTCTTTCGCCTGCTCGAACTGGCAGCCAATGAGTGCTCATCGAGTGGAGATCTGGCAACCGTGATCGAACAGGACCCGGGCTTGACCACGCGCCTTCTCAAGGTTGCCAACTCTGCCTTGTTCACCGGCCGACGAAAGGCCGCATCCGTATCCCAGGCTATTCTCCTGGTGGGGCATACCCGCCTTCGGGTCATGGCCTTGTCCCTCTCCCTGCGGGATTCCTTCCCCTTCGGCAAGGCTCATGGTCTGGATTACGAGCAGTTTTGGAAAACCTCTCTCTATCGGGCCTTGATCGCCCAGGACCTCTTTAAGCAGTTGCCGGAGCGCACAACGGCTCCCTCCGATGAAATCTTCACGGCCGGCCTGCTTCAGGAAATAGGGACGCTGATGCTCTACCAGGTCTGCCCGGAGTCATTGCAGGCCTCCTTTCCGGCAGTTTCCATGCCACTGGAAGACATATTGGCGTGGGAAGAGCAGACCTTGGCCATCAACCACCGTCAAGTCGGCCACTACGTGCTGAAACGCTGGGGCTTTCCCGAAACCATTACCGAATGCCAGAAACATTACGGTCCCGACGCCCTGCTCGATGACCGACCGGCGCTGGCTCGGGTGCTTGAATTCGCGCGTCTGGCAACCCAGGTGTTCTTCGGCGAGCAGCAACGGTTCGAGATCCTCCGGGAACAGGCCCCCCTGTTAAAGCTCGATTACGACCAGATTACCGAGACCCTTTGCACCTCATTTGCCCAGGTCGCAGACCTTGCCCGGCACTTTCAACTCGAGATGGACGCCACCCAGGACATGGTGGAGGTCATGGAGAAGGCCAATCGAACCCTGGTTGAGATGAATCACTCGCTTCAAACCAATCTCGCGAAAGCCATGGAACTCCTTGCTGAAAGCGCCCACGAGGGAAAGAAGGAGCTCACCCGGAGCATTCAGGCCAAACAGAAGACCGTCGGTAATGTACTCGATGCGGTTGCCCACGAAATCAGAAACCCGCTGATGGCCATCGGCGGGTTTGCGCAACGCCTTGCCCGTGAGACCCGGGACTGCAACCAGTCCTCACGTTACCTCAGCATCATCATCCAGGAGGCGGAGCGACTCCAGCAGGTCTTGCACGAGGTTTCCTCCTTTTCTCACGGCTTCACGCCCAATTCGGATGTGGGAAACCTGACCGTAACCCTCGAAGAAGCCATTCGTGACCTGGAGGGTTCACCCGAATTTGCCAACGCTACGGTCCTCCGGCGCTTCCCGCCGGCGGCACGCATTTTCGTGCGGTTCGATCCCGTGGCGATGAAGGAGGCTCTGCAGCACACCCTGAAGACGGTTGTCCAGTTCGCGAGCGCTTCTCAGAAGAAGACCGAAATCGAGATCAGAATCCGGGAAACCCCTCGCCGGGATTTTCTGCTGATCGACTACTGGGCCGGACCGGAAGCCCTTCGGGACGCTTCGATCCAAACCTTCCTGGATGCCGATTTTTCCTCCCGAACCTTGGGTAAGGGATGGGATTTCCTGCAAGCCTGGAAGATCGTGGAATCCCACGGTGGCCACATCGAGTTCGAAGCCGCGCCGGATGGGAATCATCTGATCGTTTGTCTGCCCTTTTGAAAGAATGTCGGGAGAGCTTGTCGGTCAGCCTGCCGCAAAAATGGCGGCAGACTTGAGGTGAAGCTTTCTGGGAGGAACTGAGCACGATGAATCGTTGGCAAGGCCGGTGGCCGGTAGTGCTCTTGTGTCTTGTATTCTTGGGGTGTTCAGGAAATCAGGGACTCCGCCACCGTCCTGCCAGCCAGCCGCCGGAGCAAACCGGCGGCATCCGGCCGCCCCTGCCCGAGATTTCTGACTGGGGCTGGCGCGAACGGCTGGTTACCGAGGACGAACTGAACCAGTTGGAACTGGCGGACCCGAACCTCAACCCGTCCGCGACTCACCGGATCCTGGCGCGGCTTAACGGCAAAGCTGAGTACTACATCTCCGAAGACATCAGAAAGAGCAGGCCGCTGCGCGTCCCCAACGACTTCCGGGCCTATTCTGGATGGACACCGCTGCCCCGGCAGACAGACCACCTCGCGCACCTTTCCAAAGCCATTCTGGTGGTAAAAGACCTTCCCTTTATCGGCTGGTACCAGTACGGGAAGCTGGCGGGCGATTCTCTGGTGAGTCTGGGAAGACCGGGAGAGGAAACCGAGGCAGGGGTTTACCAGATCCTCGACAAAGTGGCCGATAAGTACTCTCTCAGTTACCGGAACGACTTCGGAGAACCGGCGTGGATGCCATGGGCCATGCGGATTTATGGTACAGTCTGGATTCACGCGGGCGATATCGCCGGCCCTTACTGCTCGCATGGCTGTGTCATGCTCCCTATGGATCCTGCCGAACATCTGTTTCACTGGAGCGATGACAAGACGGTTGTGGTCATCGTCGACTCCCTGGCTCACCTCAACCTGCCGCCAAAGGTGAAGGGCAAATCAGCAAGCAAATAACCTCGCTTATTACCGACGGAGGCAACTCCCATGCTCAAAAAGATCAACCCCACCGGGACGCAAAGCTGGCAGAGACTTGTCGACCACTATCAAGAGATGAAGGCCATCTCAATGAAAACCCTCTTCCACCGGGATCCGACGAGATTCGAACAATTCAGTATTCGTTTCGGCGATATCCTGGTGGATTTTTCCAAGAACCGTATGATGTCAGAAACCCTGAATCTGCTGATCGGCCTGGCCGAGGAAGTCGATCTTGGCGATGCCATCCGGAAGCTGTTCTCTGGCGACCCCATCAATGAAACTGAAGGGCGGTCGGTCTTTCACGTGGCTCTGCGAAACTTCGGAAACCAGCCGATGCTCGTGGCCGGGACCGATGTCATGCCCGGCGTCGAGGCCGTCAGGAGGAAGATGGCGGAGTTTTCCGGCAGGATCATCGCCGGTGACTGGCGGGGATTCACCGGCCGGCCCATCACCGATATCGTTAATATTGGCATCGGCGGCTCGGACCTCGGGCCGATGATGGTCACCGAATGCCTGCGACCCTATGCCAAACCCGGAATCACCGTCCATTTTGTGTCCAATGTGGATGGTACGCATCTGGTCGAAACCCTCAAGCGGCTCGATCCCGAAACCGCACTCTTCCTGATTGCTTCCAAGACCTTCACCACCCAGGAAACCATGACCAATGCCTTTTCGGCGCGCCGCTGGTTCTTGGAGAGCGCCAAAGACCCAGGCCACATCACCCGCCATTTCGCAGCCATTTCCACCAATGCCGAAGAGGTCGAAGCATTCGGGATCGACCGGGAAAACATGTTCGTCTTCTGGGACTGGGTGGGCGGACGCTATTCCCTGTGGTCGGCCATCGGTCTGTCCATTGCCTGTTTCATCGGTTACGAGAATTTCGAGGAACTGCTGCGGGGGGCTCACGCTATGGATCTGCATTTTCGGGACACGCCCTTTCGGCAAAACCTCCCCGTCATCCTGGGGCTGCTGGGGATCTGGTACAATAACTTCTTCGGCGCCCAGACCGAAGCCATCCTGCCCTATGACCAGTACCTGCATCGCTTTCCGGCCTATTTCCAGCAGGGCAATATGGAGAGCAACGGGAAGTCCGTCGACCGCCAGGGGAATCCAGTAACCTACGAAACCGGGCCCATCATCTGGGGAGAACCCGGCACAAACGGCCAACACGCTTTCTACCAGCTCATCCATCAGGGAACCAAGCTGATCCCGGCGGATTTCCTGGCCCCGGCCATCAGCCACAATCCCTTGGGCGACCATCATTCGATCCTCCTCTCCAACTTCTTTGCCCAAACCGAAGCGCTCATGAACGGGAAGAGCCGGGAGGAAGTCGTCGAGGAACTCCAGCGGGAAGGAAAGACGGCCGACGAGATCGATCGTCTCTGTCCTTACCGGGTTTTTGAAGGCAATAAACCGACGAATTCGATCCTCTTCCGCAAACTGACGCCCCGCGTGCTGGGGAGTCTCATCGCCATGTATGAACACAAGATTTTTGTCCAGGGAGTGATCTGGAATATCTTCAGCTTCGATCAGTGGGGTGTTGAGCTGGGCAAACAACTGGCCCGGAAGATCCTGCCCGAACTGGCCGACGACCAGCCGGTAATGTCCCACGATGGTTCCACCAACGGCCTGATCAACGCCTTCAAAACCTTCAGAAATTCCTGAACCGACCGGAGGACCGGGACTAGGAGCGGTGATGGTCCCTCTTTAGCAGGCGACTCTCAGAAATAGGACTGCAAAGTCCCGCGGCGGCGGATATCGAGCGTGGCGCAGTGGAAGGAACCCCCGAACGGGCCATAGTTGGCGAAGGCACAGGTGAGGGGCTCGAAACCCCAGTCTTTGAGCGCCTTGATGAGGGAGACCTGGGATTTGTCAACAATCACCCGCTTTTCATCCAGCATGAGGACATTGATGCTCGCCCACGGGCTGCATGCCGAAATCTTCGACATGATACCGTCAACCGGGTCGGGATGGGGAGCAATCAGCACATCCCAGGACTTCAGGATCGCCGGGAGGCGGGTCACGTCGATGTACTCGGGATTGACCAGCAGCTTGCCGGGCGCCAGGGGCATCAGGCTGGAATCGATGTGCATGGGCTGGCGGCAGCGGCTTTCGATCTCGTGGATGCGGTAGGTGTCTCCAAGGTGCCGGCGCAGCCATTCAATCCCCATGGCGTTGGTGACATTACTCCTGGTTACCAGGAGATCCTTTCCGCAACGCACAAAGTCCGCGGCATCAAAGACCGGTTCAAATTCATTGATCACGTATCGGAGCGGTTCCCCTCTTTCAGGCAGCCGAAAGTGGTTATCGAACAGCTCGTCGCTCAACTGCGGCCGGGGAGCGGCAGTCCAGCGGGCGCCTTTCAGGAAATATTCTTTGAACAGCCGTCGGTAGGCATGGGGTTCAAAGTACCGCGACCGCCAGCAGGTGGGGGTTTCAATGATTTCGCTGCCGATGACCAGAAAAATGTCTCGGGGGCACGCTACACAAAACCCCCGGGAGGACCAGTCCGGGGTCTTGAAACGGGCATGGAAATTCATGGGGTCAGGCCGCCGCACCGTTACCCCTTCAGCTTCGAGAAGGTGAATAAATTCCTCGAGCTCTTTCTGAGCGCGCCTGATCATCCAATGCGGGAAGCGGCTTCCGGCCATCAGCCGATAGAGCCTGGCCGTAAACGGCGGGACATTGAAGGTTACCGTTACGTGGTTGGAAGGGATATTCGCGCCATCCAGGCTTCCAACGATGACTTCTTCCAGAGGATCCCACTCGTTGTGGGAATTAACCGGACACACGATCTGCGACTCGTTCATGCTCACCTTCGCAGTCGATTTGCCGGATTCATGGCGTCAATTCTGAGATCCTTCGCCGAAGCCGATGATGATGACCCCAACGACAATGAGTACGGTACCGATCCAGCGCGTGGGAGTGACATCCTCATGCAGCCAGCGACTGGCCATGATCGCGACAAAAAGATAGCTCAACGCGGTAAAGGGCATCACGTAGCTGATGTCCGCCCAGGACAGGGTTAGCAGGTACATCCCGAAAAAGACCGCCGAAAGAAAGACCCCGCCCCAGACAAAAGGATTTGCACCGGCGGCCAGCACCATTCGAAACCCCTCATGCCCTTCCTTTCCCACCTGCCTCATCCCGGCACTCAGCAGGATCTCGCCAATCGCCACCAGCAACGTGGCGACGAGCACCACTACCACCACTTTTGTCATGATCACTCGCTTTCCATGGGATGCACTCAGCCAGGCTTGCCTTGACAGCGGCACCGAAGGTCTCACATCTGCTGCCTCAAGTCCGCAACCCGGAAGATCAAAGCCTTTTCAGCTGTCTCAAAACGGCCCACCTTCAAGAAGACAGCAGTACTTCTATCAGGCTGCAACCGACCTTGTCAATCAACGCGCTGATTCCCGGGCTCCACCCCGGGAACCGGCAAAGCATCGCGTGATCCTCTCCCGGCGGACTACGCAAAGGATTCAGCGTAGAGTTCAATCACATGCCTGACCCGGATGCGATCACCCGCCTGGGAAAACATGTCCGAAATCTGAAGCATGCAGGCGGGGCAGGTGGTCGCGAGTACCCGGCAGCCCGACTGCACGATGTTGTTACGCTTCCGCCGGCCGATGGAGGCGGAAAGGTCGTAGTGCTGCAGGTTGAAACTCCCCCCGGAACCACAGCAGCGGTCCGCCTCGACCATCTCTGTAAAACGATATCCGGGGCTTGCCTGCAGGAGGGCGCGCGGCTGCCCGGCGACTCCCAGTGACTTTTTCAGATGACACGGATCGTGATAGGTGACCACCACCGTTTCCTCCCGGTCCGGATCTGCCACCCTCCCGGCACCTCCCTGATCAACCAGAAACTGGCTCACTTCCATGGTCTTCCGAGCGATTGCCGCCACCCGTTGGCGTTGGTCCAGGGGCAAACCCCCGGCCATGAGCGGCCAGAGCTTCTTGATGGTGGCAGTACAAGTGGCGCAGGCCGTGACCAGAAAGTCGAACGGCTGGGCGCTGAATCTGTCAAGGTTGTAACGCAGTAATCGATTGAAGGTGGTGATATCCCCTTCGGCAAGCGCTGGAATACCGCAACAGGCAGAGTCTTCCAGCAGATAAACCCCAACCCCGTGATGAGCCATGGTCTGCATGACAGCTTGACCGACGTGAGGGAACACCTTATCGATCACGCACCCGACAAAGAAGGCAACGTTCAACCCGGAAGCACCCGAGGCACAGGTCACCGGGTATCCCAGCTGATGGAAGGGGAGGGCGGCGAGGGCCTTCCAATGGCGTTCCTTTAAAGGTGAGAGGAGCCGTCCGCAGGAGGTTCCCGGGAGATCGTCAGCCGGTTTCACGAAAATCCCCTGAACTCGTGCGCCCCATTCCAGGAGGCTGTCGAAGAATTTGGGATGCGTCAGGAGGCCGCGGAAAACGACCTTCTTTGCGGGCTGAAGCCCCCTGTAGCCAGTGAGGATGGCACGCGCCTTGAGGAACACCTCCAGCACCTTGACGCCGCTCGGACAATTGGCGGCACAGGCGCCGCAGAGCAGGCAACGCCGGAGGCGCTCGTCGACCCCCTGGGGATCTTTGAACAGTTCCCGGCCCAGGCCGTCGAGGAGGGCCAGCTTGCCGCGGGCAACATCGGCCTCGCGCCCCGTCTCGGCATAGATCGGGCAGACCGCCTGGCACATCCCGCAGCGCATGCAGACAACGAGCTGTTCCTCCAGTTCCCTAATCAGCCCCGCCAGCCGCTTCATATCGTGCATCGGTATCTCCTGTGATGTTGCCGGGATTGAGAATATTCTTGGGATCCAGGGCCGCTCTTAGGCGTCGGAAATAGGGGATCGTGACCCGAAACCCTCTTCCCTTGCTCCACCTCATCTATTATCTATACTTTTGTTGGCGTGTTGACAAATTTCGTGGAATCCTCTTCCCAATGCCGGGAGACCAGATCGATGACAGGTGACGCCCGAACGGCAACGATGAAGGAACGGGCAGCGGCGGTCCAAACGATCGTTGCTGACGTGCACAGCTTGGCGGAGGCCTTTCGCTATGCAGTCGAACTGACCGGAAAGCAGGGGGGGACCGCCATTGCGGCTCCGGGCCTGGGAGCAGCTGAACAGTCACAACTGGCGGCAGTGTGCCGCGAACACGGGGTGGCCCTGCTGACGGAAAACCTCCGGCAACAGCCCGGCAGGATCCATACCGCCGTCACCCTTGGCGGCTGGGGAATTGCGGAAACGGCCACCCTGGTGCTCGATTCATCGTCGGAAGATCTGCGCCTTGCAACCATGCTGAGTGAAACCCATGTGGCCGTGCTCCCAGTCTCCCACATCAGGGCCGATGCCATGGAGCTGGAATCAGAGTTGTGCGAAAGGATGATCGACGCCCCCCGCTATCTTGCCTTCATCAGCGGTGCCAGTCGTACCGCCGACATCGAACGGGTGCTCACCATCGGCGTCCATGGGCCCCAGGAATTCCACTTGTTGCTACTGGCGCAGGAGCAGCCATAATGATCTCAACCCCGAGCGACCTCAAGGCTTATCGGAAGGATCTCAAACGGGCGCTGCAGAATCAGTTCCTGGGTAGTACCCTGGACCATTTCGCCACCAGCTATCGCGCATCCCGGACCAAAGCCTTCGAAGGCATCGATCTCACTACCCTCACCGCCGAAATCGCCCGGGACAAGGGTGCGGCCATCCCCTACCTGGAGGAGCTCTTCACGGCTTTCAAGGCACGCGCCGAAAGCGCCGGGGCCAATGTTCATGTGGCTCGCACCGCCCATGAAGCCAACACGATCATCGCCGAGCTGGCCCGCACCAGGGGAGTCAGGAAGATCGTCAAAGGCAAATCTATGACCGCCGAAGAAACCTTCCTCAATGATCATCTGGAAAAGGAAGGGTTTCTCGTGACGGAAACCGATCTCGGCGAATGGATCATCCAGCTCAGGCGCGAAGGTCCTTCCCATATGGTCATGCCCGCCATTCATCTCTCCCGCAGGGAGGTTGCGGAACTCTTCACAAGGGTAACCGGGCAGGTCCAGGATCCGGACGACATCAACGGCATGGTCAAAGTGGCGCGGAAGAAACTGCGGCAGGTTTTCCTCGAGGCGGATATGGGCATCACCGGGGCCAATTTTGCCATCGCCGAGACCGGCACCATCGGGCTCGTCACCAACGAAGGCAATGGCCGCCTGGTAACCACGCTGCCACGGGTTCATGTGGCCCTGATCGGTTATGACAAGCTGGTGCCGAACCTCAAAAGCGCCCTGCGAATCCTCCGGGTCCTTCCCCGCAGCGCCACCGGCCAACTCATTTCGACCTATGTGAGCTGGATCACCGGCCCCACCGAATGCCGGTCCGCTCCCAACGGTCGCAAAGAGCTGCATCTGGTCTTCCTCGATAACGGGCGTTTGGTGCTGGCCCGAGACCCCCTGTTCGCGGAAGCGCTCCGCTGCATCCGCTGCGGCTCCTGCGCCAATGTCTGTCCCATCTACCGCCTGGTCGGCGGGCACCATTATGGTCATGTTTATATCGGGGCCATCGGCCTGATCCTCACTCATTTCTACCACGGCCGTGACAACGCTCGGGCGATCATCCGCAACTGCCTCAACTGCCAAGCCTGCAAAGCGGTCTGCCCCTCCGGCATCGATCTGCCCTACCTGATCAAGGGAGTCCACCGAGCCATTCTCGAGGCCGAGGGGCAACGGCCTGCCAGAAACCTGCTGCTGAAAAGGGTGCTCGGCAACCGCCGGCTTTTTCATCTCCTCCTCCGTCGGGCCTCCCTGGTGCAGAAACCCCTCGTCCGAGGCCAATACCTGCGTCATCTGCCGCTCTTCTTTACCAGCGAACACCGCTTCCGCAGCCTGCCAGCGCTTGCCCCGACCCCCCTCCGGGACCTCTTGGACCAGCTCAATCCGCGGCTGGAAACCCCCCGCTACCGGGTGGCGCTGTTCGGCGGCTGCCTGGTGGATTTTGTCTATCCCGAACAGGCCCTGGCCCTGGTGCGTCTCCTCAGTGCCCACCAGATACAGCTCGAATATCCCATGGGCCAGACCTGCTGCGGGCTGCCCGCGATGATGATGGGGGAAAATGGAACGGCACGGGCCGTGGCGCTGCAGAACCTCGACGCCATCGTTCCGGCCAGGTATGATTATATCCTCACTCTGTGCGCGTCCTGCGGTTCGCATCTGAAGGAGAACATACCGAGGCTTTGCAATGGAGCTGACGGTCCTGGAGTTAAGCTTCGGCAGTTCACCGACAAGGTGGTTGATTTTAGTTCCTTCATGGTGAATATACTACATGTCAGGGCTGAGATGTTTCGCCCGAGTGGAACGAAGGTTGCCTATCATGCCCCCTGTCATCTCTGTCGCGGCCTGAAAGTGACCCGCGAACCTCGCGAGCTGCTCGCCACGGCAGGAATGAACTACCTTCCCGCAGAGGATGAGGAAGTCTGTTGTGGCTTTGGAGGCTCCTACTCGATCGATTTTCCGGAGCTCTCCGCCGCCCTCCTGCAGCGCAAGCTGGCCAGAGCGGAAGCCACCGGCGCTGACTTCCTGGCCACCGACTGCCCGGGCTGTGTGCTTCAACTGCGCGGCGGCATGGACCGTAAGAGCGGCCGAAAAATCATGGTGAAACATCTCGTCGAGCTTTTGGACCCGTAGCTTTTTGCCAGGAACATTTTCAGGAGAACTGGAGCGATGTCCCTCAAGCCATACCCGAGACTGACCCCCGAGGAAGCCGTCACCAGCATTTTCGATGGGGCCACCGTAGCATTCAGCGGCTTTGGCAATGTCGGCGCCCCCAAGGCTATCCCCCGAGCCCTGGCTGCCAGGGCCCGCAAGTTCCACGGCCGGGGTGAGCCGTTCAAGGTTCGCCTGCTCACCGGCGCCGGCGCCGGTGTCGATGTCGATGAAGCCCTGGCCCAGGCTCGGGCCATCTCCTGGCGAGCCCCCTACCAGAGTGCCGCAACGCTGCGGAAGCAAATCAACCGGCAGGAAGTCGAGTATCTGGACCTGTTGCTCTCCCACGTCCCCCAGACCGTTTCTTCCGGCTTTCTCGGCAAGGTGGACCTGGCCGTGATCGAGGCCACCGAGATCACCCCCGACGGCCGCGTTTTTCTGACAACTTCGGTGGGTGCCTCCCCGACTTACCTCAAATGCGCAGACCGGGTGCTGATCGAAGTCAACCGTTACCACT
Source organism: Syntrophobacteraceae bacterium (assembly GCA_033812955.1). Lineage (GTDB taxonomy): Bacteria > Desulfobacterota > Syntrophobacteria > Syntrophobacterales > Syntrophobacteraceae > JADGQM01. Next base: position 12,882 of record JAPXSS010000059.1, read on the forward strand.
CGAAACGTCTTCGCGAAATGACCGACATTTTCCTCCTCTCCCCACCACCTCACCGCAATCCTTTCCCCGCTCTCGAACCCATGACGAAATTCGGCTGGTCCTATGCGGTGGTGGACCCGAAGCGCGTGATCGGGGTCGTGGAAACGGACGAACCGGACTACCTGGATCCCATTTCCCCGCCGGATGCCACCAGCGACCGGATCGCCGAGCACGTGGTCCGCTTTCTCTTCGACGAAATGCATGCCGGGCGCATTCCTGAGGCCTTTCTGCCGGTGCACGTGGGGATCGGCAGCGTCGCCGACGGGGTTCTCGCCGCCCTCGGCAAGAATCCCTACATTCCCCCCTTCAAAGTTTACAACCTGGTGATTCTCGATCCCATGATCGAACTCATGGAACAGGGCAAAGTGGTGTGCGCCAGCGCCACCAGCCTGTCGCTGTCGGCGGACGTGCTCAACCGGGTCTACCGTAACATGGATTTCTTCGTGCCACGTATCGTCCTACGCCCCCAGCAGATTTCGAATCATCCCGCCATCATCCGACGGTTGGGCGTGATCGCTCTGAATTCTGCAGTCGAAGTCGATATTTACGGCAATGCCAACGCATCCCACCTTTTCGGGACCGATATCGTGAACGGGGTTGGAGGCAGCAGCGAATTCACCCGGAACAGCTACCTGCCCATCATCCTGTGCCCATCCATTGTCAAGGGCGGCAGGATCTCCGGCGTGGTCCCCATGTGCCCGCATATCGACAGTAATGAGCATTCGGTCCAGGTGATCGTGACCGAGCAGGGACTGGCCGACCTGCGCGGACTCGGCCCCAGGCAGAGAGCGACGGCAATCATCGAGCATTGTGCCCACCCGGCTTACCGGGACTACCTGCGACGCTATCTCGAAGGCTCGAGGGTTGGTCATATCCGCCATAACCTAAAAGAATGCTACCGCCTGCACCGGAATTACCTCGAATACGGTGCGATGCTGCCGGAACTCGGTCTTGGCGGGATCAGCGCCTGAAACAGCGCTGGTGAGGCTCAGGAGGAATATCTTTATGTCAACCGTTGGCGTTTTTCCCGATCTGACTCCCGAAGCAGCGGCGGCCCGCATTCCCCATGGTGCGACCGTGGCCTTCAGCGGCTTCACCAATTCCGGCGCCGCCAAGCTCATTCCGCGGGCCATTGCCGCCCGCGCCAGGGACCTGCACAAGTGGGGCGAACCGTACAAGATCCGGGTGTTGACGGGAGCCTCGAGCAGCGAAAGCATCGACGAACCCCTGGCGGACGCCGCTGCCATCGCCTGGCGCGCGCCTTATCAGAGCGCTCCGAGTCTGCGGCGCCAGATCAATAACGAAGAAGTCGACTATGTTGACATGCACCTCTCACAGCTCTCCCAGACCATGTTGTCGGGTTTTCACGGCAAGCTCGACTTCGCGGTGGTGGAAGCCACGGAAGTTACCCCTGACGGCCGAGTTTATCTCACCACCTCGGTGGGGGCGACCCCGGCGTACCTCAAATATGCCGACTATGTTCTCATCGAAATCAACCACTTTCATTCCAAGCGGTTGCGGGAAATGGCGGATATTCTCATCCTTTCTCCACCCCCCCACCGCGTTCCCGTTCCCCTTCACGACCCCCTGACCAAAGTCGGAATGCCTTACGCCTTGGTGGATCCCCGCCGGATCATCGGCATTATCGAAAACAATGAACCCGACCTCATCCAGCCCTTCACTCCAGGCGACTGGCGCAGTCGCAAAATCGCCAATCATGTCCTGAACTTTCTCCTGGGCGAGATGTGGGCTAAGCGCATCCCTAAGGAATTCCTGCCGCTCCAGTCCGGGGTCGGCAACGTCGGCAACGCCGTGATGGCGGTCCTGGGAGAAACCCCCGATATTCCGCCTTTCACCATGTATACCGAGGTGTTTCAGGATTCCCTGGTCGATCTGATGGAACGCGGAAAACTGATGGCCGCCAGCACCACCAGCCTTACCCTCACCCCTGACGTTCTCCAGCAGGTCTACAACAACATGGATTTCTTTGCCCCCCGGATCGTCCTGCGCCCGCAGGAAATTTCCAACCACCCCGGGGTCGTGCTTCGTCTCGGTGTCATCGCCATGAACACCGCCCTCGAGTTTGACATTTACGGCAACGTCAACTCTTCCCACGTCTTCGGCACCGATGTCATGAACGGGGTCGGCGGCAGCGGCGAATTCACCCGCAACGGCTATCTCTCCATCTACATGTGCCCGTCCATCGCCAAGGGCGGAAAAATTTCCTCCGTTGTGCCGATGTGCCCGCACATTGACAACAATGAGCACTCGGTGCAGGTGGTCGTCACCGAACAGGGTCTCGCCGATTTGCGCGGCCTGGGTCCCATGCAGCGCGCCAACGCTATCATCGAAAACTGTGCTCACCCCGCCTATCGGGATTATCTCCACTGCTACCTCGAAAAGGCGCGGCTCGGCCATATCCGCCACGACCTCGAAACCTGCTACGAACTGCACCTCAACCTGATGGAACACGGCGCCATGCTTCCGGATCTCGACCTCGGCAGCGGGCTTGAATGACAATCCCGCGGCTTGAAGAAAGACTGGGACTTCGTGGGTCTTCGTGGCGGTCGAACAGGTTTTTTCGGGACGGCCACCCTACCCGACGATGCGGTCGCCCTGATTCTCATTCACGGTCTTTATTGACCCCAATATCCAGGCGGGCCAGGATCGTGCGTCACGGCTCCTGGGGTTTTTCAGCATTCCCGAAAACAAACCGGCTCACGAGGTTTTCCAGATCCAGCGGCGGCTGCGTATCCCGGATCGTACCACCCGCTTTTAGATACTCGTCCGAAGCGCCGGGGCTGATTGAAATGTATTTATCGCCAATGATTCCCATGGTCTTGATGCTGGCAATAGCATCCTCTTCAATCTGCACCCCCTTGTGGATATTGAGCGTCAGGAGGGCCCGGCCGTCATTGAGCTGGATATCCTTTACCTGGCCGATGGTCACCCCGGCCATGGTCACCATGGCTTTGTTCTTCAATCCGGCAACATTGGAAAACGTTGCCAGAACATCATAGTCAGATGTCCTCCATAACTTGACATCGCCGAGTTTGAAGGAAAGATAGCCCAGACATAAAAACCCGACCAGTAAGAACAAGCCGACCCCTAACTCGAGACCTTTTCTCTCCATTTGCTCAATCCTTTACTGCTTAGAGCAGAATCGAGGTAACCACATAATCTCCCGCAAGAATCGTGACCGAAGAAAGTACCACCGCATTGGTCGTTGCCCGGCTCACCTCTTCAGGCCCGAAATTACCTTCATCAAGGCCGGCATAGTATCCCTTGTAGGTGCAAATCCAGATCATCACCACGGCAAAGCACAGGGACTTGACAACCCCCATGTAGACATCCTCCCAGACCACGCTCTGATAAACCCCGTCCAGGTAGGCGCCGGGGCTCACGCCCAGCAGTTCAACCCCAATCACATAACCGCCGAAGATCCCGACAACATCACAAAAAGCGGTGAGCAGCGGCAGGCAGATGAGGCATGCGAGCAGCTTTGGGGTGATGAGATAGGCGTACGGGTCGATGGCCATGCACTCGAGGGCATCGATTTGCTCGTCGATCCTCATGATCCCGATTTCGGCGCACATTGCCGACCCGGCCCGCCCCGTGACCATCAACGCCGAGAGCACCGGCCCCAGTTCCCGGATCAGGCTGAGAGCCACCCCGGAACCCAGTAACCCTTCGGAACCGAACTTGGCCAACGTGTAGTACCCCTGAAGGCCAAGCACCATCCCGGTGAAGGCGGCGGTAAAACCGATGACGAAGAATGATTTGGTGCCGATGAAATGAATTTGCTTCAGTACGGGCCAGTATTTTCCCGGTGGTCTGAAGATTCCCCGGATCATATAGCCCAGGAAGAGTCCCATTCGGCCAAGGAAAGCCAGCCGCGTCAAGGTATACGCGCCGAGTGACTGGAGCAGACGGCTCATAGAACAGCCCCGATCGTATTATCCTTACATGATTATCGGCAATCTTACGCAATCGCCTGCCACCACCCATCCTCCGACAGCCCTAATCTATCACCCCTCATCCGTCATCCGCCCTCACACCCTTCTGCTCGCGCGTCCAGCAAGACGAGACAGGTACCCGGCAGGATTCACCGTCACCGGATCGGCAATTCTACCCAGAAACTGCTGCACCCTCGGGTCGCTGCTCTCCCGGATTTCCTCGGAGCTGCCCGATGCCAGCAACCGTCCCCGGTCCATGACCACCATGCGATCGGCGATGTGAAAAGCGCTTTCGAGTTCATGGGTCACGACGATAATCGTCATGCCGAGGGTGTCGCGCAGTTCGAGAATCAGTCGATCCAGGCCGGCGGCGGTAATCGGATCGAGGCCCGACGATGGTTCGTCAACGAACAGGATCTCCGGATCCATGGCCAGCGCTCGTGCCAGTCCTGCCCGCTTGCGCATGCCGCCGCTCAACTGGGATGGCATGTAGTCTCCAACATCCGCCAGCCCGAGCATTTTGAGTTTGATCAGGGCCATGATCCCAATGGTCTCATCCGCCAGACGGGTGTGAACCTTGAGAGGAACCGCGATATTATCGACAACACTCATTGAATTGAAAAGCGCGCCGCTCTGAAAGAGGACCCCGATGCGACGCCGATAGGTTCGCAATTCCCCTTCCGTGAATGCGCCCAAATCCCTTCCATCCACCAGGACTTGATTCGGCCCGGTCGGCTTCAATCCGATCAGATGCCGGAGGAGGGTGGTCTTGCCACACCCGCTCACGCCCATGATGACCGTGATCTGCTGGCTCAGGATTTTGAAGCTAATATCGAAGAGCACCTGCTGACGATGATAGGTACTGTTCAATCCCCTTACCGTGATGAGCTCGGAAGACGGTTCGGCCAGGTCATTCATGAGGAGCATCCTCGGTTGCCATGATCTGATCGAGGCCCGCCAGGTGCAGCAACCTCCGTGCGTTTTCACTCAGGCCCGTCAGACGCAGACTTGCGTCATGAGCCGCAAGGCCCCTCCAGAGCTCCACCAGCATCGCCATTCCGGCCGTGTCGAGTTGGGTCACCCGGACCATATCCAGGGACAATACTTGCGTCTCTCGCTTTCTTGCATAACCAAGGAGGCGGTTGCGCAGCCCCGGAACGGACGTGAGATCCACCGGACCTTCGAGAACAACCGTGACCACGCCATCCCTGGTCAATGGTTTCCTGGGCAGTACTGGAGCTGCCATGCCTGCCTTCCGCTCCTGCCATGGAGGTTAAAAACTGCCGGCTTTGCTCGGCAGCGCAACGAGAAAGGCAATCCGTCCTCATTCCGGAACATACCGTCCAGTTCCCGCTCCACCGCCGAGACAAGACTCTCTCCGGCAAAAACCACGGAGTTGATACTTGCCATCTGCATAGACCGTTAATCATATTCACTCTGAAATGCCAAGTCTAAAGATGGTTTTTTCTTCGGGCGCAAACTCTGCTATAAAAGGCAACACCATGCATCTCGAGGGATTGGCCAGGAGCTAGCCGGCATGGGTGAAACGATGGTCTCCTTCGCCCATGAAGCCAGTTAGGGAGAATGGGTGTCGTTATCTCTGAGGCAAAGGAGTGTCAATGATTCTTCCAAGAACTGATTCGGAGGTGGCGCGGGCCATCTACGAGCGACGAAGCGTCCGGAATTTTGCCGAGGTGCCGGTAGAGCGTAAACTGCTTATCGATCTTTTGGAGGCAGCTTCCTGGGCCCCTTCCGGTTTGAACAACCAGCCCTGGCGGTTCGCGGTGGTTTGGGATCAGGGCCTGAAGGAAGGACTTGCAAAGCTTACCCGGTATGCGACCGTCCTCAAGAGTGCCGCGGTTTTGGTACCCGTTTTTCTCGATCGGGAGAGTTCCTACGATCATGTCAAGGACTGCCAGGCCATCGGTGCCTGCATCCAGAATCTGCTCCTGGCCGCTCATGCCCAGGGACTCGGCGCCGTCTGGATCGGAGAAATCCTCAAGAACAAAGAACGCGTTCGACACCTCCTCGAATTGCCGGAGCGTCTCGAACTGATGGCCGTGGTGGCCCTCGGTCACCCTCTTCACCGCAACCAGAATTCCCATCGCAAGCCGATCGAAGAGCTGGTGGTGTTTGAGAAATAGGGTCAAAACCACCTGCCGGTGACCGGACTGCCAGTTCTGCGATGCAGCTCACCAGTGGCAAGGTTCCAGTTTCAAGTTACCAGTTCGTGATGGAGGGATCCGAAAATGAGAATCAACCAGCCCCACCACAAGATGTTACTGATCATGGCGGTCTCCTGGCTGCTGATCGCTGCAGGGTGCAGTTCAACGGGAACCCAGAGCGGCCCTCCACCCAATCCGGTTGGCTCTTCCCCGGCTGCGTCCAGCCCACCAGCAGCCGCCCCGGCAGCCCCGGCTCCCGCCCCGTCTGTATCGGCGCCGCGCCCAATTTTCTACGATTTTCCCGATATCCCGACTCCCCAGGAACTCGAACTGCAGTCAAAGGATTCCTACACCGTCCAATCCGGAACGGTCAAGGCCGGCATCCTGACACTGCGCGGCAGGGTGGACCTCAATTCGCTCATCAGCTTCTTCCAGATGGCCATGCCTCGAGAGAATTGGAAACCTAAGGGATATTTTCGCTATCAACGCTCCGTGCTCATTTTCGAAAAACCTGACAAGACCTGTGTCATTCGCCTGTATGAAGGAATGGTCTACACC
>JAPXSS010000060.1:0-19025 GCA_033812955.1 Syntrophobacteraceae bacterium
ACATCATGGATAAGGTGCGAAGTCTTGACAACCTCCATCGGATGCTGAGGCCCGGTGGCAGGCTGGTGATCAGCCATCCGCTGGGCCGCTCGTTTATCGTGGAATTGCGGCAGAACGCCCCTTTTCACCTGGATCTCCTGCCCGGTGAAGTGGAGGCGAAAACCCTGCTCGAAGCCCATGGCTTCAGGATCACGAGGTTTTATGACCAGCCCGAATTCTACCTCGTGGTGGCGGAGGCCAGGAAATCGGCAGGGACCATGCAGCCGTAAGACCGCGGCAACCAGGGCTCGCCCATGACGCCGACAACCACCCGCCCTACCAGCCGAGGGGCTCGTATCCCCTCTCTGCCAGACAGCGGTTGACAAACTGCTTGTACACCGGACTTGGCTCCGAAGCCCGGAAAAGCCCTCGGAGGAGGCCGCTGGTGCCTCCCATACCGGCACCGGCAGCCGCCCACGTCCCAGCGTCACCGGCTATCGCTCCCCCTACCGCGCCGATCGCCGCACCGGCGGCAGCACCGACCAGGGTATCTTTCGCCACCTCCGCTCCCGGGTTCTCTCTTACGTATTCAGCTGCCAGTTGACGGCACTCTTCGATATCCCGTTCGGCCTGCACATTGCCGACCTGCCGCAGGTGGTCGTTCGGGTAGAGGGTCGGCCGCGAGGCGGCACAACCGATGAGCAACATTAGCGAAAAAACGGTCAGAATCGTTTTCATAAAACCTCCCTTCAATCCCTTGAGCATTCCTGGTTGTCAGACGCTCGGCGAACGGCCTCTGCTCTTGTCGAGACCTTGCCGACCATCACCCACACGATGGCGGCTAGGTATCGGGAATGCCCCGGTACGGCGCACCATCGCTCCATCTCTTGCTGCCGATGATGCCAAAGGGGAGCAAGACCGGCACCATCCATATGAACTCCCACGGTAAAAGCCGCTACCACTCACTGTTCTGCCCCCCGAACGCCCATACCGCCCAAATGGTCGAAATCACGAAGATCCCATTGGGAGTGAGCATCAATTTCCGGTAGGCAGTTGACGGAAAATGCCAGGGTGCGAGGAGAACGACACATCCGATCCTTTCCCTCCGCCTGCCGGTCACTCCTGCTTCTCCCATTGATTGAACCTGAACAGTTCCATCAAATGCGGCCTCGCGATCCATACACCTCCCGATTACCGGGCCGACGTTTCCCGCATGAAGTGAGGGGCCGATACTCCCATGGAAACATAAATGCTGGTGGAAGCCTCAACCACGAACGGCGCCGGATCGACCCACTCTGCAGGAACAAACAGCAGTCCACCGCCGAATGGAACCGGTACGGTCGGCACCAGGATTGCCAGGTAAGTGCGGCCGTCCAGCGTCACCGGTTCGTGAGACGGCAGCAGCGCCGGCACTGCCGTGCCGCCCCGCCCTCCAGAGAAACACCAGATCAGGCTCATATTCTTGAGCTCATTCCACCAGACGAATATCATGGTTGATGCGGGGTCGGCAACGTCATTCGAGGAAAGGACACGGCCTCCCTGGAGAACCCCCACCCAACAGTAGGGCTGAAAACGACCATAAGACGGTTTTCTGGAGTTGCATCTTGGAGTATATTGCAGGCACCCTTGACAGGCCCGGAGACCGCTGGCAGCGTTCTTTTCACCGGACTCACAACAGGAAAGGGACTTGTATGGATACGATGACCATGGATAGCCTGAAGAAAACCTTCCTGCTGGCCCTCTGCAAAAACGGAATCACACTGCTGGAGGGCACTCGCGATACGGTGGACGAGGTCGATCTGGCCGGAGTCCCCGCGAGCCTGGCCGAGGCGTTTCAACCCGCGCCCTCCGGCAAACAACTCCAATTCCACTCCGGTACGCCGTCGGGTACGGGAATGCGCGCCGCCGCTCATGATCAATCATCACCAAGGCTTTTGAGCAGGAGCGGAGGCTGCGGCAAGAGCGAAAGGAGAGAAGCAGGTTCGCGATGGATAAAGTAAGTAAGGCCTCTACAGAATTGCCAATACCCGCCCACTACGCCCCGGAGATGGTGGGGAAGGTATGGCGCGTGCCGTACCAGGAGCGAGCCGCCGAGGCTGGGCAGTGGGCACGGCAGGTCGGTGTATCCGCGGCATCGTCGGACCGGAAGCGCATCGCACTGCTCCTCGTGGATGTCCAGAACACGTTCTGCATCCCCGGGTTTGAACTCTATGTCGGCGGGCGCTCGGGGACGGCCGCGGTGGACGATAACCGCAGGCTGTGCAGCTTCATTTACCGCAACCTCGGCGCCATCACCCGGATCATCCCGACGATGGATACTCACCAGGTCATGCAGATTTTTCACTCCATTTTCCTGGTGAACGAAGCCGGCGATCATCCCCCCCCTTTTTCGCTGATCAGCGTTGCTGATATCGAGCAGGGGCGATGGCAACCCAATGCGGAAGTCCTCCACCATCTCGGAATCGATCCCGAATATGGAGCCCGCTATCTCCTGCAGTACACCCGGGCACTCCGACAGACCGGCAAGTACGACCTCACAATCTGGCCCTATCACGCGATGCTGGGGGGAATCGGCCACGCTCTCGTCTCAGCGGTGGAGGAGGCGGTTTTCTTTCACTCTATCGCCCGTAACAGCCAGCCGGATTTCCGAATCAAAGGCAGCCGGCCGCTCACTGAACACTACTCGGTGCTGGGGCCGGAGGTGACCGCAGGACCGCAGGGAAATGCCATAGCGGAAAAGAATAAGGGGCTCATCGAAGAGCTGCTCCGGTTTGATGCCGTGATCGTCGCCGGACAGGCCAAGAGTCATTGCGTGGCATGGACCATTGCGGACTTTCTCGAGGATCTCGGCGGAGAACGGGGCACCTTGGCTGACCGGATTTATCTCCTGGAAGACTGCACGTCGCCGGTAGTGATTCCCGGAGTGGTAGACTACACCGAAGCTGCCGATGCGGCTTTCCGCCGTTTTGCCCAGGCCGGCATGCATGTGGTACGGGCTGCCGAACCCATGGAGAATTGGCCGGGAGCGATTTGAGGGGCGGGGAGCGTCTCCGCCCGTTCCTGCTCTTGGGCCTGAGAACACCTTCCTGGAAGCGCCTGCTGCCGAGGGCTGCGCGTCACCGCCAGGCTGGAGTCGGGGAATCAGTGAAACGAACGGCAACCGAGGAGCGGCTTTACTCGATAATTTCACACTTCACTGCGGCTCACGCTGAGGGGTGCCAGTGCAACGCAGCGAAAGTTCGGGCCCCTTCCCCATGTTGCGTTTCGCTCCTCTCAACGCAACCATCCTCGCGTTAGGGCCGATGCTCTCCATTGCGTTGAATGAACAGCAAACGCAACGGAGAGGGAAATAGCAAGACACCTGCCCTAAGCGGTTTAAGAATTATGCCGCGCTATACTAGCGATGGGTACGGCCGGGCTGCGCCCCTGCCTGTTTCAGGTAGCGGTAGTAGTCGCTGTCGGTGGTGAGGATCATCACCGAGTTGGCCTTGGGCCCTTCCTTGTTGGCTTCGAGAGTGCGCGAGAAGGCATAGAATTCCGGATCGGCACCATAGGCTTCCCCGTAAATGCGAGTGGCCTCGGCATCCCCCTTTCCACGAATCTCCTGCACCTGGCGATAGGCGTTGGACCGGATTTGGCGCAACTCCTTCTCCATGGTCCCCAGAATCTCGGCACTCCGGCCCTCCCCTTCGGACCGGAACTGGGCGGCAATCCGCATTCGCTCCGAGATCATCCGGGAGTAGACCTTCTTCTGGACGCTCTCAACGTAGTTCAACCGCTTGATGCGCACGTCCACCAGTTCGATGCCGTACTGGGGGATGATATTCCGGGCTTCCGCCAGGATCGTCCGGGTGATCTCCTCACGCCCGCGGGCAATCTTCTTCTTCAGTTCTTCCTGGAGCTCCTCGGGAACCTCTTGCAGGACTTCGCCCGGCGGGACCTCCCACGTCGCGCTCCGCACCAGTTCCACCAGCTCACTGGAAGAGACCTGGTCCCTGACCACGGAATCGATGATATCGTTCAAACGCGACTGGGCTCCCGCCTCCGTGGCGACACTTTCCAGGAACTTCCTGGCATCGGCGATACGCCAGCGTGCTGTTGTGTCAACCCAGATGAATTCCCGCCCCTTGGTAGGGATCTGATTCGGTTCCCCGTCCCAGATCAAAAGGCGCTTCTCAAAGCGCCGCACCTCCTGGATGAACGGGAGCTTGAAGTGAAGACCCGCCTGGGTGACCGTCTCCCCCACCGGCCGTCCGAACTGAAGGACGATGGCCTGCTGGCCCTCTTCCACGGTGTAGAAAACCCCCGAAAAGACCAGGAAGAGCGCTACGGCAATGATTCCGACTCCGGCTTTCAGGGTGTTGATCATGGCTTCTCCCCTTCCGCCCCGACCGGCTGTCCCGACTCCACCGGGAGCCAGGGCACCAGGGCTTTTTGTTCGCTGTCGACGATGTAGACCGCCTTCGCCTCGGGCAGTACAGTGCCCATAGCCTCCAGATAGAGGCGGCGCCGCGTGACTTCCGGGGCACCCTTGTATTGATCGAGAATCGCACGGAACCGGGTGGCCTCGCCGTTCGCCCGGTTGACCCGCTCGAGAGCATAACCCTCGGCTTCGCTGATGGTCCGGGCCGCCTCACCCCTTGCTTTGGGGATCTCGCGATTGGCCTGCTCCTGGGCTTGGTTGATGGTCCGTTCCCGGTCCTGGCGCGCTTCGTTGACCTCGTTAAAAGCCGGTTTGACCGGGTCCGGCGGTGTCACATCCTGTAATTCCACGGTGACCAGCCGCACTCCCGCTTCGTATTCCGTCAGGATCTTCTGCATCTCCTCCTTCACCTCGGTAGAAACCCCCACGCGCGCGACGGTGAGCACATCACTCCCCAAGCGGTTGCCGACCACCCGCCGCATGACCGACTCAGAGATGTCCCGGATCGTCTGCGGCGTGTTCCGAACCCAGAAGAGGAAATGGATGGGGTCTTCAATCCGGTACTGGACAATCCATTTAACGTCGAGCACGTTCAGGTCGCCGGTCAGCATCAGGGACACTTCCTTGTTGGTCCGGTCATCGAACTGGGTTCGCTGGCCGGCAGCGCTCACCGCCGTCCGAAAGCCGAATTCCTCCTTGAGCACGCGGGCGGTAGGAACCGTCCGAACCATTTCGATCCCGTCAGGAAACTTGAAGTGCAAACCGGGTCCTACGGTCCGGTGCACCGCTCCAAAGCGCTGAACGATCCCCGTCTCCTCGGGCTGGACAGTGAACCAGGTCGACCAGAGCGAGAGGAACACGAACACACCCACGATGCCAATGGCAATCCGCCAGCCTTTGAAACCGCGCAAGTGGTTCCGCAGTTCCTCGAAAATTTGCTCGGGATCATATCGCTGTTGCATGGTCCCTCTCCTTTCTGCAAGGGCCTCCCTTGCTCGGGCACTCGCTCACGTTGCCAGGACCGACGCTGACAAGGCCGCCGCCCGGACTACCAACACTCCACGACGTTCGCGTGCTGCGGCATTGCCTGATCGTGAACCGCCCGGGTGATTGCCTTCCGTGATTCCTTCGGCAAGGCGAGATGATTAGGAAATCACTTTTGCTGATTTTCAGAATAGCAGATGCCACCGTCATTGTCGACAAATTCTAGAAGGCCTCCTGCCCCATACTTTCATGCCCATGGACGGTGAGCCACCTTCCCTCCTGTGCCTGATCCAAATGGGTAGAGGCCTGCTTCGACGACACTCCCTCGATAGCACGGTGCATCCCTTCCCCCCCTTACAGCGCGCGGCGTTCAGCAACACTCGATTCAATAAAAAACCATTATCAGCGGGCATGACGGGTGGCAAGTGGCCACCTATTGGTGCGCGCAGGCATCAGGCGAGTCGCCAAGGAGGGCTACCGGAAAGCGCGTCAGCACCGCCCCTGCCAGGAGCTTTGGCGAAGCGTGGGTCGTATCGCCGGTTATCAGATTCACCAACGAACGGGGCATCGCCCGGGGAACCACGAGGTGAGTGTCCTGCCATACCTGTTCACCGATGGGAACTTCGTCGGGTTTGACCAGTCGCGTCAGGAAGCGGGGAACTACCGTTATGAGCCAGGATTTCCGGTACCTACGGGCAAAGGCTACAAGATGATGCGCCCATTTTCCCCCGCTTCTCAGCGGCAACCAGGAACCCCGGTGGAAGAGCTCCGGGCGGCTGTTCCTGGCCTGAAGCGCTTTGTAGATCAGGTAGAGCTTGATCCTTCCATCGGCACGGGAAGCGAGCAACTCGGAAGGGAGATTGCGAGGTACCGGGTGGTCCTCTACGAGTTCCCGGAGGATGGCTTGCCTGAGGGAAAAATCAACCGGCCGCCGGTTGTCCGGATCGACCAGTCGAAGGTCCCACAATTCGGTGCCCTGATAGAAATCCGGTACCCCCGGCGAGGTTATCTTGATGAGGGTTTGAGCCAGGGAGTTCCACACCCCGTAGTTGGCGACCCTTTGCTGAAAAGGCAGGAACGACTTGCGGAAAGGATTGTTGTCATTCCTATCGAGAATGGCATCCACAAAGGCAAAGCAGGCGGTTTCGTAATCATCGTCAGGCTTCACCCAGCTGCTGTACATCTTGCCTTCCCGCACCACCTTGATGAAATAGGTCTTGATTCGTTCCGAGTAGTCCTGCTCATCTTCCTCATTAAATGGAAACGTGCCCACCAGGGTCTGGTAGAGCGAGTATTCATCATTCGAACCGGGCGCCAGGCTGCCGTGTACCGCTCTCTTGTGCTTCCGGTTAAGCTTTTGCCACTCTCTCACTGCTTTTTCCCATTCCTGAGGGATTTCCGAGAGGACGTTGAGCCGCGCCCGCACATCTTCCCCCCGTTTGGTGTCGTGGGTGGAGGTGGCGTTCATGGTATGCGGGAAGCGCCGGGCGCGTTCTTTGTTGAAGTCATGGAAGGCCTTGAGGGAGATCCCGAAACGCCCCGGGTTGCCACCGACCTCATTGAGCGAGAGGAGCCGGTTATAGAGGCAGAAAACGGTGTCTTCCAGCCCTTTGGCCATGAGCGGCCCCGAGAGCTGCTGTAACCTCATGACCACGTGAAGCCATTCACTTCGTTCCCTGCGATTGAACTCTTTGGGAAAATCCTGGAGCAGCAGCCTTTCAAGGAAGTTCAGTTCATGCTCCTGATCCGGGTTCTGGGCTCGCGCTTTTGCCAGGGCCTCCCTGACATAATGTCGGTCGTCGGCGCGAAAGCATTCTTGACTGAGATAGGTGCGGTAGACCGGGAAATGAGCCAGGGCCAGTACGATGGCCCGCTTCAGCCCCAGCAGGGTAAGGTCACTGCCCTGCCGATAGCGGATCGAGATGTTCTTGATGAGATGGGCGAGATTATCGACATCGCCGGCCATGCGTTTCTGAGCGATGAATTGCTTCTTCTCGGCAACGAGCTCATGGTACGGCGTGCTGGACTCGGCCAGCCGGCTGTAGATCCGCTCGAAGGCCTTTTCGTTTTTTTGCTCACAAAAAATGCCATTCACCACATTCATAAAATCGTAGCCCGTAGTGCCGTCAATGGGCCAGAAGCTCGGAAACTTTTCTTCCAGTTCGAGGATCTTTTCAACCACCAGATAGATATCCCCGGCTTTACTCCGGATGTTGTGCAGGTAGAGAGTCGGGTCATAAAGCCCATCCACGTGGTCAACCCGCAAGCCAGTGATTTTGCCCTCGCCAATGAGCCTGAACACCAGGGCGTGGCCATGCTCGAAGACTTCAGGATCCTCCATGCGGAGCGAAATCAGGTCATTGATGAAGAAAAAGCGCCGGTAGTTGATTTCCTCGGCGGCTACCTTCCAATAGGAGAGGCGATAGAACTGTTCGAGCAGGAGAGTCTCGAGCAGCTTCTTCTGGCCTGGATGCGCCGATACCCCATTGAAGATTTTCAGATTCGCCTCCAGGAAGGCTTTGATTGGCGCGCACCGGTTATAGAGCTCCCACAGCAGTATCTTCACAAAGCTGATCTGGTCGTAACGCTCATTCAATCCTTTCCCGGCAATGTGGGCCTGCAGCCCGTAGAGCACCCCCAGGATCCCAAGAACTTTAATGAAATCGGGATGACTGGACCCCAGTTTCAACCTCAGGACCGGGAGCCGATGAGTGAGGATGGCGGCGTAGGATTCGATCTTCACGGGAAACTGGAGGTTGTGATAGTGGATGGTGAACCCTTCTTGACCGTAGCGCAGCTGAATTTCACCGTTTTCCAGGCACTCACCGAGGAAATTCCCCAGGAATGGTGCCAGCAGCCGGTCTTTGATCCCACCATAGGGGTGGTCCCATTCCACGTCGAAAAATCGAAAATATCGCGAATTGGGGCCATTCTCCAGAACATCCAGCAGCATCGTGTTCTGGCTGTCGAAGGCCATGTGGTTGGGAACGATATCCTGCAGCCACATCATCCCCCTGTTTCGCACCATGGCCATCAGCTCTTCGCCTTCGGCGGCAGTTCCCAGCTCGGGATTCAGCTGATTGGGATCAACTATATCGTAACCGTGGGTACTGCCCCTCCTCGCTTTGAAGATGGGCGACGCGTAGATGCAGGACACCCCGAGTTGTACAAGATAGTCCAGGATTGCATTTGCCTGCTTGAAACTGAAGGAGGGAGTGAATTGCAGGCGATAGGTAGATCCAGGGATCGCTTTCATGGAAGACTCACATTCAAACGAGGCGCCAAATCTCCGAAAGCTGCCAGCCACTGACCGGCTTCCTCGTCACCGGCTCCAGCCTTTTCCCTTAGCGGACCATAGCTCTCTCGGCCGAGAGAAAAGAAAGCATTCTGGGCCTTGCGTAAATCAAGTTCGACGGGGAGCGTCGCCAGCAGGCTGAGCACCCCTGCAACCATCCGCATCCGGAACACCGCTTCGGTTACTGGCGAGTGTCGAACCCGCCGGAGTGTGTCACTGACCCAGGGACTGGCCGTATAGCCCAGGAGTTCGCCTTCCAGGGCCAACTGCCACCGATTAGCCACCGAGATCAGCATTTCAAGCCTTTCCAGGTCAATTTGCTCGGCCCCGAACAGCCTCCGGAGCTCCACGTTGATGATGTACTCGGCAGCGATCTCAAAAGGCTTGGAAAGAGGGATATCGAGGTCTCTCAGGAAATTCATGATCGAGAAATGGTGGTCGTAGATCCGCCGGTAGGAGACCTCAATGTCACTATGGGTGAGCTCCAGAATCTGGTTCACCACCTTCCGCTGTTCATCTTTGAAGAGATGCCAGATGGAGAAATTGTTCACCCCGAAATGCCGGTCCATGAGGCGGATCACCTCGAGGACGTCGCCGCGGTCGAAAGACTCCTCGATTTCCCGTGCCATCAACGAAAACGCCAGGTCTCCCTGGAAGTTTCGCACCGCCCCGTTGAGGTTGTGGTCTCCCAGATGGAGAACGGCATAGCTTAAGGTTTCCGTATCCCAGGTCAGATCCGATCTCAGATGGGTTTTGCCGATGGCCAGGCGCAGCTTCCCCGAGCCGTGGACGCGATGAATCTCACGCTGCAGGTGATAGCAGTAGATGCAGGTTTCCTCTGAATAGTCTTCAAAGAGCGAAGAGACGGCGTAACTGATGCTCTTTCCCGAAGGCAAGAAGCACCGGTAGGCGCGCGAGGGATCGATCCTGCCGCCCGTCACCTCTTCCCAGCCTTCCCCGTGACCTATTTCCCGCACCCTCGCTGCCTGACGGGGCGCCAGGAGCGTGAAACGAATTCCGAATTCCGCCAGGACTTCAAGGGTCTCCAGGTCTACGGCAGTTTCCGCAAGCCACATTCCCTCGGGGTCCCGTTTGAATCGCTGCCGGAAATCCTGGATCCCCCAGCTGACCTGGGTAACTTTATCGCGTTTGGCTGCCAAGGGCATGATCATGTGATTGTAGACCTGGGCCAGGGCCGAACCGTGCCCGGAGAACCGGTCCGCGCTCAGTCGGTCGGCTTCGAGAATGGCGTGGTAGGTATCCGGATCATGCCGTTCCAGCCATGACAGGAGGGTGGGGCCAAAATTGAAGCTGATTTTCGAATAGTTGTTGGTAATCTGAACGATCTGCCCCTGTGAGTCGAAGATCCGGGAGGCGGCATTGGGTGAGTAACACTGGGCGGTGATTCTTTCGTTCCAGTCATGGTAAGGATAGGCGGAATCCTGAAGTTCAATCTCTTCAAGCCAGGGATTCTCCCGGGGCGGCTGGTAGAAATGACCGTGAAGGCACAGGTAGCGATCCATTATGAGTTTCCCCCAGCAAGATAGACGGCAAAACTCTTTGCCGGCAGTGTGACCGGTTGGCTGGGGTCCAAAACCTCCGGGAGGAGCGCACCCGGTCCATTCCAGACCGCATCCGCGGAATCCAGGACTCTTTCCCAGCGATGATCAGGCACATAATCCGAAATATCCAGAACCACCGGCTCTTCCTTCAGAGTGCAGAGGCAGAGCGCCTGAGTGGCACTCTCCCGGTCCCATCTTCTAACGAGAAGTGCCTTTTGATCCTCCCATCCTCGCGCATCCATGGCGGTCTTGTCCAGCCTCGAGAGACATGGGATTGCCTTTCGCAGGCCGATGAGCGCTCTGTAAAAGCTCAAGAGAACTGCCTGCCATCCTGCGCCACGCGCTTCCCAGTGCAGCTTCGACCGCAGAAAGGTTTCCAAGCTCGCGGGATCGGGAGGCTCGCTCTGCCGGTGGTAAGCGGCAAACTCCTCCGCCCGGCCAGCCCTTATGGCCTGAATCAGATCCTGGTCGGCATGGTCCACGAAGTAGAGAAAAGGGGCTTCCTCGCCATATTCTTCGCCCATGAAGAGCAGAGGCACATAGGGAGCCAGGAGAACCAAACCGGCAGTGACCTTCAGGCCTTCAAAAGCCACCAGGCGGGACATTCTCTCTCCCAGCATCCGATTGCCGACCTGGTCATGGTTCTGGGAAAAGACCACAAACTGGCGACCCGGCCGGTCCTTCGAGGAATTCCCATGCCGGTGGCGGCGAAAGGCTGAGTATTCCCCCGTATAAACGAAGCCCTCGCGCATGGCTTTGGCAAGGTGCTCCACCGCGCCGAAATCCGTATAGTAGCCGTGTCTTTCCCCGGTCGCCAAGGCATGCAAGGCATGATGGAAGTCGTCACACCACACCGCATCGAGGCCGGACCCGCCCAGTGCCCGCGGAGCAATGAGCCGGGAATCGTTCAGGTCACTTTCGGCGATGAGACAGCAGGGGCGCTGCAGCTTTTGCGACAAGGCCTGTATCCGGTCCGCCAGTTCCAGCAGAAAAGGGGTAGCAGACCGGTCACAGATGGCATGGACGGCATCGAGGCGAAGGCCGTCGCAGTGATAGTATTCAAACCAATGACGCGCGTTTTCGAAGAAGAAATTCCTGACCTCATCGCTCTCCGCCCCGTCGAAATTGACGGCATCGCCCCAGGGCGTCCGGTAGCGATCGGTGAAATAGGGGCCATAATCCCAGAGGTAGTTGCCTTCCGGCCCCAGATGGTTGTAGACGACATCCAGGACAACCGCCAGGCCCGTTTGGTGACAGGCATTGACCAAGCGCTTGAGCGCCGCCGGTCCCCCGTAAGAATTCTGCACCGCGAACGGGAAGACGCCATCGTATCCCCAGTTGCGGGTCCCGGGGAATTGAGCCACCGGCATGAGCTCGATGGTGTTCACGCCGAGTGCTTTCAGATCCGCGAGGCGAGGGATGATGGCATCGAACGTCCCGCTGGGGGTGAAGGTCCCCACATGGAGTTCATAGATGATCATATTCGCAAGGTTCAAGCCCTTCCATGCCTGGTCCCGCCATTCGAAGCGGTGATGGTTCACGATCTGGGATGGACCATGGACATCACCGGGCTGGAAATGAGAAGCGGGGTCCGGGCGGTCGCGATCTCCATCGAGGGCGTAGAGGTATTGAGCCTCTTCCGGCAGGTCGGGAACAATGGCCTGCCAGTAGCCGTTATGAGTCTGCTCCATGAGCACCCGGCGCGCTGCGGGTGAGACAAGCCTGAGCGCCATCCTGGCCCTGGCGGGTGCCCAGACTATGAAGCTGCACGTCCCGTTCACCTGGTAGTCTGCGCCGATCTTCACGGTCCGGTATCACCTGTACGTATTGCCATGGTCTTAGCCGAGCTCGATTCTCTCCTGGGTTTCGTGGGTGACTGCCAGCATTAGCGTCAGGTACTCCCGCAGGAATTCTTTGGCTTTCCGCTCCATCTCTTCAAGCAGTGATCCGCTTTCCTGAAAGCTCATGCCTTAACTCAGCCACTCTGCCCTCATTCCTCCATGGAACCGGGCAAGAAGCCATCCTCAGTAGCCCGGCTCGCTACCGGAGGACGGGAACGCCGGGCTGATCCAAGGAAACCGAAAGCAGGCAGCCTTGAAGGAAGGCCGGGGCCTGATTTGCTCGACCTGTAGGACATTTGACATCTCGCTCTCCTCGAAGGCAGGATCATCTCGGCGCATTTTCGGGCGAGAGTGAAGAGAAAATACCAGACGGTTTATGAGAAAGCAAGCGGGCAGCCACTCTTGGCCGTTATCGGTCGGGAGACAAGGTAACCTATGTTGATAGCCTCGGCCCGCAGAGGAAGAAGTGACCCTGATAGACCCCTTTCGCAGATGGTGGCTTTTGAAAACAGTTGACTTTCGACGTCGGCGAGAGGAATGACGGTTTTGCCGGGGAGAGACGTGAGACGAGCATGGTTTTGGGGATAGCATGCCGGAATCAACCGCAGCCATAAAGACAACCGGCCACGGAAGCGGAAGGCCACGGCACTGATGCCTATATCGATACGTTCCACAGTAAGCAGGGCCTAATCCGCACTCGAGTGCCTTTCATCACAGGAATCGCCTCGATCGTCACCATGGCTACGGGAGGCAGCGCCGGCCGCGAGTGGCCCATTGCTCAAATCGGGGCCAGCCTGAGATCAGAGGAGAGATGCCGGCGGGCTCCTGCAACGCCTCTCCTACTGTCCTTTGGAGCGCCCGGTCTTCCTGACCGCCTCCTCGGCCTGGTCGGTCAGGCGATTGAGGCTTGCCTCGAGCTCGCATCGCGCCGCTTCGAGATCCTCGGCCGAAACGTCTCGGGGAACCCACAGGGGCGGCCCCAGGGCTATAACAATGTTGGAAAAGGGTTTTGGCAACACGGTCCGGTCCCAGCTGTGGACGCGCCAGCAGGGATGCGCCGCCATGCTGACGGGAATGAGGGGGGCTCCGGAATAGCGCGCGAGCAGCAGAATGCCCTTCTGGGCAATACGCGGCGGTCCCTGCGAGCCGTCGGCAATGAATCCTCCCCCACGGGCAGCCTGAATGTGAGAAATCAACTGTTTCAGAGCTGTACTCCCGCCCTTGCCCGGAGAACCCCGAAAGCATCGAAAGCCCATGCGCGTCACCACCCGCGCCGCCCATTCCCCGTCGCGGCTGCGGCTCACCATGACCAGCGCCCCGTGATCCCGGTAGCGATAGATCACCGTCGGGAAAGCAAAGTGCCAGCAGGTCAACAGCACTGGATCACGAGAACCATAAGCAAACTCTTCATGTTCCCTGCCAATGATGGTAAACTGGCATGACCGATAATGTAGCCGGATGAGCGCGGCCGCAAGGGGCGGGAGAAACGCGAAACGATCCGGGTGCAGGCCCGAGTGGCGGTCAGGATGATTCACGGTCTGTTCCTGGGCTCGGTTTGTCGGTTGCTCAAGATTTACACAAAACTCCTTTTCGTCAGTCCCCCAAAGGACACGCCAATGAAGGAAAAACCGAATATCGCCCTAATCGGTTTTCGCGCCGCGGGCAAGAGCCTCGTGGGGAAGCTGCTGGCCCAACAGTGCCACCTTGTCTTGGTGGACATGGACGAAATGCTGGTCGCATCATTTGGTAAAGATATCCAGCAGTGGGTGGCGGCAGAGGGCTGGGAATCCTTTCGCAGGGCAGAATCGGAGCTGCTGGCGGAACTCGCCTGCCAAAGCGGCCTGATCGTTGCCACCGGCGGCGGTGTCATCCTGGACTCCCACAATCGCCATCTGCTCAAAACCCACTTCCACGTTATCTGGCTCAAGGCTTCCCTCGAAACGACCTGTTTGCGCCTGATGAGCGACCCCAAGACCCGCCGAAACCGCCCGGCCCTGACCGCGTTACCCCTGCGGCAGGAAATCGAACAGCTCCTGGCAGCCCGCTCTCACCTCTACGAGGAGACCGCGCACATCATCGTCGAAACCGATAACATCCCTCCCGCCGAGCTGGTTTCCCGCCTGTGCTCAGGGTTACCGACCGACTGAGCTCCTCACTGCTTTCCAAATCGGGACGGAACCCCGTCGAGCAGGCAGGCGCTTTCCGCCACGACAACGACAGTACAGCGTGGCGAAACTTCGGCACCCTTGCACCCGTTGTGTTTCGCTCCTCTCAACACAGCCCACCATCTACCATCCTCGCGTCGGGGCCGTTGCTCTCCGTAGTTTTCGCTGAATGAATATGAAACGCAACGGCAAGGGGAACAGCAAACCACCTGCCCTAAGCGGTTTTAAGACTTATGCCGCGCTGTACTAGAGCTCCAGGACTTCCCCGGAGTCAGGCAGAAGCACCCGAAAATCCCCGACTTGATCGAGAAGACCGCGAATTTCCCGGAGCCGCTCCCGCCGCTCATCCCGTTGGATATGCACCAGCGCCAGAGTGGCGACGGCGGCTTCGCGGGCAAATTCCAGGCATTGGCGAACGGTGCCATGGGCAGGCGTCACAGGATCGAGCTGAAAGGCTTCATGCACTGCCAGCTGACAGCCTCTGGCCAATTCCAGACTCTCCGGGCTGAACAGGCCGTCGCCGCTGTAAAACAGGGCGTGCCGTCCGTGCTCCAGGCGCACGGCCAGGTTTCTCTGGCCATGCCGACTTTCCGCTGCGGACCATTCCAGCCCCATCACCTGCAACTTCCGGCCAGGCTGGATTTCGTGAAACCGCAGCGCGTAGGTGAGTTTCGGCAGGAAGCGGGGGTAAGCCAATTCCATCGCCTGGATGATGGTCTCCTCGATCCCGGCTTGCCCCAGGATCGCCAGCGGTTTGGTCCGTTTCTGCTCCCAGTATCTTAGGAGCAGCGCCGGCACACCGAAAAAATGGTCGCCATGAAAATGAGAGATCCAGAGGGCATCCAGGTCTTCCGGATCTCGGCAGCGTTGCCAGAAGGGTGAGGGCACGGTAGGACCGCAATCCAGCATGAGCGATCGCCGCTGATTGCCAGCCTCGGTCTCGACCCATAGCGAAATGTTCGGCACTGTCTCGTCACACGCCTCACCCACCCCGAGAAAAGTCACCTTCATCGGCAGCCTCCTTTGGACCAAGCACCCCGCCACTTCCCTCCGCCCACGCCGGACCTCTCCAGCACAGGGAGATCATAAAGCGAACCGATAGGAACTGCAACCAGGGATGAAACCACCACGGCATCCTCCCGCTCACCAGGGACAGCGCGGCGAAAGTTCGGTCCCCTTGCACACGCTGCGTTTCATTCGTCTGAACGCAACCTACCATCCACGCGTTAGGGCCGATGCTCTCCGTTGCGTCGAATGAACATGAAACGCAACGGCAAGGGAAACAGCACGACACCTGCCCTAAGCGGTTTACGACTTGTGTCGCGCTGTACTGGTGGCGCTGGGTCAACCTGGAATTCCGGGAAATCGCCGCTCCTGTAGCAACCCGGGGCTTCGCCCTTCATCCAGCAAAAATACGTCATCGTCCGAGATCGAAGCAGTCCTTTCGAGCGTCCACCGGAGGGCATCCATATCATGTATAAAAATATCATTGACAATATATAACGTCTATTTTAATAACGATGTCGTCTAACACAATTAAACTGACCTGTGTAAACAACATAATTGAGATAGGCTTCCACTTCGTGGTGCTGCCGGCACCTCTTCTCGGGCTCGGGACCGTCCCGGGTCAGGGGCGAGGACCGCAAGTGGATGACGTGATGATAAGGATCATTCCAGTGTTGAGGAGGAACCGTGGATGCAATCCTGATGGTTGAGGTGTTCTGGTGGCCGGTCATTCAATAACTGGGGCTTATCTTGCTATTCGGAGGAGAAAATGTGCAAATCTGCGTTGAAGCGGAGTTCTCTGGCTACCCTGTTGATTCTTATGGCAACCTTTTGCTGTCTTGGGCCTGCGGTTCACGCCCAGGAGTCCAAAACCGCCACGGTCGAAACCCCTGCGGCAAAATCGGCAATGGAAAGCGATGAGGACAAGCATCGGGTCTACACGCTGGGGGAAATCGAAGTGGTGGCAAGGGGCGAGGAAAGCAAGAACACGAGCATCAACAAGGTCTATTATGACGAGATGCGCCGCTTCGAGCGGAACAACCTGGCGGATGCCGTGAACCTTCTCCCCGGCGTCACCCTGTCCACGGCCGGTGCCAGGAATGAACTGATGCTTTACCTCCGGGGTTTTGACCTCAAGCGCGTACCGATCTATCAGGACGGCATCCCCATCTATGTCCCCTATGACGGCTATCCCGACCTCGGCCGCTTCACCACCTTCGACCTGTCGGAAATAGTTGTTTCCAAGGGCTTTACCTCCGTTCTTTACGGGCCCAACACCATGGGCGGCGCGATCAACATGGTCTCGCGGCGACCGGTCAAGGAACTCGAGGTCAACTTGGGCACCGGATATGCGTCCGGTAACTCCTACCACGGTTTTGGCAACATCGGCACCAATCAGGGTAAATGGTACCTCCAGGTTGGAGGTTCCTATCTGAATCAGGATTATTTCGACGTTTCAAATGACTTTGTAGGGAGCCCCAACCAACCGGGCGACGGTGCCAGGAGGCTCAATTCCTACCTGACCGATTGGAAGGCCAGCGCCAAAATCGGCTACACACCCAACGACACCGATGAGTACGCCTTCAGCTATCTCAATCAACAAGCCGAAAAGGGCGTCCCTCCCTACGCCGGCACCAGTTCGACCGTAAACCCGAGATACTGGCAATGGCCTTACTGGAACAAAGAGAGTTTCTATTTCAATTCCAAAACGTCCATCTTCGACGACAGCTATGTCAAGACCAGGCTTTTCTACGATAAATTCGAGAATTCGGTCAACAGCTACGACGATGCAACTTACAGCACGATGCTGAAGAAATCATCGTTCGCCAGCAACTACGATGACTACACCTATGGCGGCTCGCTGGAAACCGGCACCCTGCTGCTGCCGTACAATTCGATCAAAGCGGCGTTCCACTTCAAGAAGGACGTTCACCGGGAACAGAATGCTGCAACCTACCCCACCCAGCGCTTCGAGGACAACATCTTCTCCGTTGGCGTGGAGGATACCATTGACTTTTCCTCCAGGTGCTACGCGATTGCCGGTTTGAGCTATGACTGGATCGATACCATCGAAGCGACCAACCTCGATACCAATACCCTCAGGTTGAGCTCCTTTCCCACCGGCAGAACCTCTGCGTGGAATCCTCAACTGGGACTCTTCTTCAAGCTGACCGAGACGGCTACCGTCCACGGCAGCATCGCCCAGAAATCCCGGCTGCCCTCCATCAAGGACAAATACTCATACCGGATGGGAACCGCCATCCCCAATCCGGACCTCTCTGCGGAAAGGTCGCTCAATTATGAGATCGGCTATAAGGATCTGCTGTTCAAGCGCCTTGTGGTCGAAACGAACGTGTTTTACAACCAGGTCAAGAATTTCATTCTTCTCACCGCTATCCCCGATCCCTTGAAGCCTGGAAAAACCATCAACCAGAACCAAAACATTCAGAGCGTAAACCTTTATGGAGTGGAATTGGGTCTGTCAGGAAAAGTGTTCGAAAGCCTCTCCGCCGGATTCAACTACACCTTTCTGGGATACCAGAACAACACCACCAAGGAGAAGTTGACGAACCTTCCCAACCACAAGCTCTTTGCTTATCTGCAATACTTCACTCCGCTCTCCGGCCTGAGTGTCCTCGGATCGGCCGAATTCAACGAGGATCGATTCAGTTCCTCGGACGGGGCTCGGATTGCAGCCAAGTACCTGTTGTTCAACGCGAAAGCGATTTATGAAGTCTACAAGGGAATTTCGGTGGAAGGCGGGATCAACAACCTCCTTGATGAGAACTACGCCATTGACGAGGGCTATCCGATGGCCGGCCGCACCTTCTTTGTAAACCTGCGCTACACCTATTAGACCTGTCAGACCTGAGCCGGTATTCGCGCCTGACGGAGGAGAGAGATGAAGGACACCGACCTGGAGTTTAAGCGGCTCCTGGAAGCAGCGGTCGCTTTTCACGGCCACCTGTGCGGCGGGCAGATCATTGGGGTGAAGATGGCCATGGCCGGATTGAGGGAAATCGGGATTGCCGATCCCAAAGGCAAAGACAGGAAGGATTTCCTGGTCTTCGTCGAGATCGACCGCTGTGCCGCCGATGCCATCCTAACGGTAACCGGATGCCGCCCGGGACGGCGCACTCTGAAGATCCTGGACTATGGCAAGATGGCGGCAACCTTCGTCAGTCTTAAGAGCGGCAGGGCTGTCAGGGTAAGCGTCACCCCCGCCTCCCGCAGGCAAGTCGAGCAGTTGAGCGCTGAGCTCACGCCGACCCATGGACCGAAAAATGCCTACTGCGAGGCTCTGCTGCGTATTGCGGAAAGAGAGCTGCTGGAAATCCGGGAGGTTTTTGTGGAGCTGAAGCCTGAAGACATCCCAGGCTCACCGGTGAGTGTGATTGCCTGCGAGGAATGCGGGGAGGAGGTGCTCGACCTGCGGGAAGTGGTTCGGAACGGGCGAACCCTTTGCAAGCCATGTGCCGGGCAGGGCAGCTATTATCGGGTCAGAAAAGAAGACGGTTAATGAGAAGTGGTGACGGAATGGGTGCCGCTAGCGAGTCCGAGGAGACCTGACGCCGGCCCGGCCGGTTTCCGAACTGGAACCAGCGGTGGCAGCAGGGAAAAGCAGCTCGAGAGAGGTTTCGTCATGGAACGGAGGCAAGAACGCCAATGGATGTGAGCAGTCTCGACTGGAATGGAATATGGCGGGAAATACAGGAAAAGAGAACCATTCGACCGAAGGATAGCAAGGGTTGGGATCGACGTGCGCCTTCC
>JAPXSS010000060.1:19035-19404 GCA_033812955.1 Syntrophobacteraceae bacterium
TGCGCGCCATGCCAGCAAGAGCGACTATATCGCCCAATTCTTACAGATTATGCAGCCGGAACGACACTGGCGGGTGCTTGATGTCGGCTCCGCAGCGGGGACTCTCGCCGTGCCCCTGGCAGGTCGCGTGACCACCATCACGGCCATGGACCCTTCCTCCGTAATGCGTTCCCTGCTGGAAGAACGGTGTCGGCAGGAAGGCATCAGCAGCATCCGGATCGTGAACGGACGCTGGGAAGACGACTGGGAAGAATTGGGAATCGAGGTCCACGATGTGGCCATAGCCTCCCGCTCGCTCCTTATCGAAGACCCGCGATGGGCCATCGAAAAGCTCAGTCGGTATGCCAGCCGGCGGGTCTATGTTTCAAC
>JAPXSS010000061.1:0-19319 GCA_033812955.1 Syntrophobacteraceae bacterium
GTACAGTATCGATGTGGACATGGTTTGTTCTCCCCTCCTGTTCGATTACCCGCAAACAAGTGGGGGTCTTGCCATGTCCATTCGCTTTTTGCAACCCTGGGGTACTCATTTGCCGGATGAACCAAAATTGTTTGTGAAACTTCAGATATCATACTACAGCCAGAAAATGACCGCATCCCGGCCTTCGATATTGAGGCGATGGTTGATCTTTATGAGGAACAGGGAATTATTGCGGTCGGTGGAAGAAGCAATAGCCGGGAAGCTTTGTTGATCAGTAACAGCGGCTGACTGTCAAAGATGGGGATGGAGAGCTAGGCCACTTTTAGAGCGCGAACCGTTTGGGTGATTTCTTCGGTGCTCACTCCCTTACGGAGATTCTCCATCTGATGCATCAGCTTAGCGAAGCGAGTGCCTTCCGCGGCACTGATCCACTCGAGCTGGAGGCGCTCAGGACGGATGCCGAGCTTGGCCATTTTTTTCCGGACCCTTTCCACCCGCTTGACAGTCCAGTGGTTCGCTTCGATGTAATGACAGTCTCCAATATGACAGCCGCTGACCAGGATCACCGGCGCCCCCCTGGAGAATCCGTGCCAGATGAAGTCTTCATCCACCCGGCCGGAACACATGGTGCGGATGAGGCGCACGTTCGGCGGGTATTGGAGGCGGGAAACTCCGGCATAGTCGGCCCCGGCATACGAACACCAGTTGCAGGCAAAGGTGAGGATTTTCTCTTGAGGGCTGTCAGCCAGCATCGCATCGACCTGCTCAAGGATCTGCACGTCGCTGAAATGGTTCATGTGAATGGCGCCGAAGGGGCATTCCGCGGCGCAAGTGCCACATCCGGCGCAGGATGCACTATTGACGACGGCGGGGAGTTTCTTCTTGGGGTCAACGGTGATGGCGTGATAGGGGCAGACTTCCGCGCAGCGGCCACAGGCTTTGCAGTGTTCGACATTCACTTCGGACGTGATGGGTTCGGTGAAAATCTCCCCCTTGTGCATCAGGCGGATCGCACGAACGGCTGCGGCCGAAGCCTGCGTCACGCTTTCCTTAATGTCTTTGGGGCCCTCGGCACAGCCGGCGTAAAAGACCCCGCGGGTGGCCGCGTCTACGGGCAGCAGTTTAGGATGGGCTTCCAGAAAAAAACCATCCGAGGTCAATTGCAACCCGAGCATCTCCTGAAGCTTGTGAGTTCCCTGGGGCGGCTTAACACCGACGGCGAGAACCAGCATATCCAAATCGAAAAACTCAATGGTGCCGGTCGCAGTGTTTTCCACCGCAACCCGCAGGCTTCCGTCACTCGTCTCCTCCACCCTTCCAGGCAACCCTCGGACATAGTGGACTCCGATTCGTCGGCTCTTCTTGTATAGATCTTCAAAGCCTTTGCCGAAAGCCCGCATATCCATATAGAAGACCTTGACCTGCATCTCCGGATGGTGTTCCTTGAATACCAGGGTGCTCTTGACCGTATTCATGCAGCAGACATTGGAGCAGTAAGGGCTTCCCTTTCTTGTCGAGCGCGATCCGACACACTGCACAAAACCGATCGAACGGGGCTGCCGGCGATCGCTCGGGCGCACGATCAGCCCCTTTGACGGACCGCTGGCATTAACCAGCCGTTCGAGTTCGAGGCTGGTCAGAACGTTTTCGAAACGCGTATAGCCGTATTCATCCATTTCCGTGGGGTCATAGGGTTCCAACCCGGTGGCGACGATGATGGTCCCAACCTGTTCCACAATCTCTTCGTCGGACATATGGAAATTTATGCAGTGCTTCTGACAGGCTTCAATGCACTTGGCGCAGACAGCAGGGTTATGCCCGAGGCACTCGTTTGGGTTGAGCCGGTAAGCGGCCGGGACAGCCTGGGGAAACGGTGAGTAGATGGCCTTGCGGGACGACAGACCGAAATTGAATTCATCAGGGCGAACAACGGGGCAGACCTTGGCGCACTCGCCGCAGGCGGTGCATTCCTTTTCGTCGACGTAGCGGGCCTTCTTCAGGATCTTGACCTGGAAGTTGCCCACACTGCCTGTGACGCCAACCACTTCACTGAGTGTCAGGAGCTTGATACGAGGATGTCGACCGACATCCGTCATTTTGGGGCCAAGGATTCAAATGGAGCAGTCCATAGTGGGAAAAGTCTTATCGAGCTGAGCCATGGTGCCGCCAATGGAGGGGCGTTTTTCGACCAGCACCACATTGTAGCCGTTATCAGCCAAATCGAGCGCCGCCTGAATGCCTGCTATCCCGCCTCCGATGACCAGAGTCCTCTTAACCAGAGGCAACCTTTCGGGTTCCAAGGCCTGCAGTTGTCGTACGCGGGCAACGGCCATCCGGGTGAGATCTATGGCCTTGTCGGTGGCCGGGTCCGGTTCGTTCATGTGCACCCAGCTGCAATGTTCCCGAATGTTGGCCATTTCCAGCAGATACGGATTGAGTCCCGCGTCCTGGAGCATCCTGCGAAAGGTTGGTTCGTGGAGGCGAGGGGAGCACGAAGCAACGACAATTCGGTTGAGTCCATGGGTTGCGATATCTTCTTTGATCCCCTGCTGTCCCGGTTCCGAACAGGCATAGGGGACATCCCTGGCAACCACGACGTCATCAAGGCCCGAGGCGGAGTCTGAGACTTTCTGGCAATTTACAGTGCGCGCAATATTCAATCCACACTGGCAGATGTAGACGCCAATGCGGGGGGAGGGAAGCTGTTGAGTATCCATAGTCTTCCTTAACTCATTCCCAGTGAATCGTTCTGGCCAGCACTGACGCAAGGTCCAACATCTCCATTTGCAACTCGCTGCCCAGGATCGGATCTTCCATGGCGCAACGCAAATGGACCTGGCATTTTGGGCAGGCGGTAACCAGTAGATCGCTGCCGGTATCCCTGGCCTGTTGTAGGCGCTTGACCTGAAGGGCTTTGCTGTAGCGGTCGCAGCCGGTCCAGGCGCAATTGCCACAACAGATCGCCGCTTTGCCATGGTCCCGCATTTCTTTGAAGCTCTTAGGCTGCAGCCGGTTAAGCAGTTTTCTGGGCAGGCTGGCACCTTCTTCCAGACGGTTCAAACGGCAAGAGTCCTGGAAGGTTAGATTTTGATTCAGTCGTTCAAACGCCACGGCACCCTTGTCAATTTCTCTTGCCACCAGCTCGTAAAGGTGGGTGACCTTGAAAGGGATGTCAATGCCGTACGCGGCATAATCGCGACTCAGTGTCCAGCAGCATTCCGGACAGGCCGTCACCA
Organism: Syntrophobacteraceae bacterium; assembly: GCA_033812955.1. Classification (GTDB taxonomy): domain Bacteria; phylum Desulfobacterota; class Syntrophobacteria; order Syntrophobacterales; family Syntrophobacteraceae; genus JADGQM01. Next base: position 3,237 of record JAPXSS010000061.1, read on the forward strand.
CTTCTTCAATGCCATCTGCTGCTATCATCTCCGCATTCAACGCAGCCAACCTGAGGAAATTGCTCCGGTCTCCTGACCAGAGCAGATCGTGGCCGCAGCAACGTTCACTGGCAAGGAGGCGGGGATGGATATCGAAAAAATTGAGCAACCGCAGGCTGTCCACCAGAATGTCAGTAGTCTGGGTCCCAAGGTGATGCTTGAAAAAAGCATCGAAATAGGGTGCACAACCGCCAAAGAAGAGCAGCTTGGATTGTGAATCAGTATGTATATCGTCCGGAAGCCACTGCCAGTGTTGAATGGTCAAACCAGGCGAGGCCATGGTGCGCATGAGCGACTGCAAAAAGCCGTCATGGGCTTGGTGGCCGCGTATGCCGGAGGTTGCCTGAAGCTCTCGCAGATCCCGGATGAATTCAGGAAAGGTTACGGCCGACGGGCAGCGGTCATAGCATGTGCCACAGGTAAGGCATGACCAGGTATCGCGGATGACAGCGGGTGCGTCGACGTCCCCTGATATCACGGCGTTGGCCACGCCTCGGGGGGAAAACGGCTTTCCAACCAGTGCCAGAGGACAGGCGGATGAGCACTTGCCGCAGTCCTGGCAGGCATAAACGTCATGACGTGCCAGAAGTTGGGAGGCGATTCCCTGCACCTTCTCTCGGATGCCATCCTTGTCGTCCGGGCTGTTACCGCTTGCCAGGCCGTATTCATGACTATCGTGGGATCTCCGTGCGGCCGGGGGAGTGACAGGATTCTTTCCCAGCCGCTCGATGTCACGTTGGAATTCGAGCAGAAAAGCGAGCAGTTTCTGGGATTCATCCGGCAGACAAGTGGCAAGTTGCAGGCGATCTTTCCCCAACCCCAGCAGCTCCAATATGCCACGAGTGTCATCGATGTTACTCACCGCCGCTGGCGTTCCGCTGCCATAACGGCAGGAGCCTGGCTCACAACCCACCAGTGCCACCCCGTCCGCACCCATTTCGAAGGCTCGAAACAGCAGTGACTTGCTGATCCGGCCTGTGCACGGAATGCGGATCATCCTGATCTGCGGGGGGATAGGAGCACAGTTGTCCTGGAGGGTTTGAAATGCCGCATGAGGTCCCCAGTTGCACATGAATACAAGCGTACGCAACCCGTTCATGGAGCCTTGATGCTCATCATTCATCACTGTAATACTTCATCGATCATCTGCTCCAAATACAGTCGGTCACGATATGGGCAGTCGGCCGCGCTGGAGGGACAGACGGCGATGCAGTTGCCGCATCCCTTACAGAGGGCTTCGTCGACGATGGCGTGCCACCCGCCCAGATCATTCCGGGAGAAGCTTATGGCGTGATAGGGGCAGATCTGGACGCAGCGGCCGCATCCGCGACAGCGGAGTTCGTCGATGACCACGGTGTAGCCCTTGCTCTGCCTGGGCCCACGGGGCATCACCGAAGCGGCCAGAATGGCTGCCGCCGTTCCTTTGGTGCGTTCGGAAACATAGATCCCGGATGGATTGGCAAGAAAAAGACCGGGAACAGAGGTGACTCCGGGCATGAAAAATGGAATGCCGCTGACTCCCAGTTTCTGCATGGATGATTCCACGGGATGTGGGTCCAGTTCCAGGGTGGGCAGATAGGGGATGCGTTTACGGGAATATTCACCAAGGATTACCGCACCGACCTGCAACTCCTGCTGACGCCCGGCGATCTCGGTCGTCAGCTGAAAGTTCCCGACCGTTCCACGCAGGCGTTTCACCATGGACCCAAGAAAGGAGTGAACGTTTTGATGAGGAAGAGGGTGGTTCAGGGGTCTCTCAATCGAGCCGAAAAGGAAGACTTCCATCCCTGCATCGGCCAAGCTCTGGGCACTGGTCAGGGTGGCGGGGGAATCGGTTATGACCGCTGTCGTGAAATTGTAGTGACGGGCGGGAGCGGGAAAGGACTTGAGGCGCGTAGTGCGGCCCAGGGAACGTTGGATCAGTCCTTTGAAACGTTCCATGGCCAGAATGGGATCTTCCCGAAGGAAGCGCAGGACTTCACCCCTCAGGTTGCATGTTTCGACCATGGCCCGGCTCACGCCGGTGGCGTTAAAGAGGGTGCTTTTCAAGCGGCTGCGTTGATCCGTGCAGGAGCTGCAGATGAAATCAAGCGGGCAGCAGACGCATGAGGCCAGGACCACGCGAGTTAGCCCATACTGGCGGATAGTTCTCAAGATCCCTGCGGTTCCCTCTGCCACACAGGCTGCTGGCACCGTCTCGACATGTACTACCGAGGGGGTGCCCCCCAGTTGACCGAGGTAATCGTCAAATTCTCGAGTCCATCCCAGGGAATCACTGCACCGGCAGACGAAGATCCCGATGCGCAGGTCGGGGGAGAGTTGCGGATCAGGTGGTGAAAAAGAAAGACCATGCCCCTTCAGTCGTTGGGAACTGCCGCCCAGCATGAGCATCGCTTCCAGGGCCGCCGCCGAGCCTCGCAGCATCATGGCATAGATATCGTCCCGCGAGGATTTCCTGCTGTAAGCACGGATCACGTCCTCACCCCGAATGGGGGGTGCTGCTTCCCGGTCGGCAATGATCACTACACCAACATGTTCAACATTGTTCTCAGCACTGCGCTCGTGCCGAATCGCGTGCTGCTGACGGCACGCCTCCACACACTGGAGACATTCCGAACAGGCGCCGCATTGCAGACAGCGTTCGGCTTCGGCCCTGGCCTGAGCCTCATTCAGGCCCAAGGCCACTTCGACGGTAATGTCATGGCGACAGGAGAAGTCTCTTTCGGCCATGTCGGCACGGGGCTTAGGGGGAAGATTCCGGGGGATCTCACGGAAATCCCTGGTCAAGGGACGGCTGGTGCAATTCAGATCCACTTTATGGCCGCTGAGGTCACCGTGGACGGCGCGGGCGACTGCCCTTCCTGAAGCCATGGCATGGATCACAGAGGTTGGTCCTCTGGCGACGTCGCCAGCGGCGTAGACCCGCGAGAGATTGGTTCGATAGCTGCCGTCAATACGGATGAACCCACTGCTGGTGGTGTTCAGTCTGTCACTTTTGGTAACGCTGGCTGTCCCCCCCACCTGGCCAATGGCAACGATCGCCCGATCAAAGGCAAGGTCGGATGATTCTGCTCCGGGTATCACAACCGGCCAGGGAACACCGTTTGCGTCCGGTTCTCCCGGTTTTGTGGGCATGCACCGCAGACCTGTCAATTTGCCCCCGTTCCCCAGAAAAGCTGTTACTTGCCTGGAGCAGAGGATTTCCACTCCCTCGTCCCTGGCAGCCTTCACTTCCTCCGCAAGAGCGGGGATGAGCGATTCGGGAAACCAGGAGAGAACAGTCGTCTGCGCACCCACTCGCACCAGCGCCCGTGCCACATCAAACGCGGCATTGCCGTCCCCGATAACGGCCACTCTTTCGCGAAGGTCGTTGATTTCATCCCGATACAAGCGGGCCAGAAAGGCGATGCAGCCTTCGACAGCATCGAGCTCCTCCCCTGGAACTCCCAGTTTGCGGTCAGTCCAGGCACCGGTAGTGACAATGACAGCCGCAAAGCGTTTCTTGAGGTCTTCCAGCCCCGTGGCAAAATCGATGGGGGTATTGGTCAGGATATGAACTCCCAGCTCCCGGATGACCTCGATTTCTTCATCCAGAATGTCCCGCGGAAGGCGGCATGGGCTGATCCCATAACGGAGCACGCCTCCCGCCCGGGGTTCCTTTTCGAAGATCGTCGCTGCATATCCAAGACGTGCCAGATCAGCGGCTGCGGCAAGTCCAGCCGGTCCCGAGCCAATGACGGCTACAGCGGGAGCATGTGGCTGGGAACACTCTCCCTGCGGCGAACAGGGAGTGTTCCCTTGAGTCGGCGAATGCTGGCGCGCGACTCGCCCCTGATCGGCGACGAATCGTTTGATGTCTCTGATGGCCAGGGGGGCGTCCAGTTCACCACGACGGCAAGCCAGTTCACATGGGTGAGTGCATATTCTGCCGCAGATTCCGGGCAGAATATTATCCCGCCGAATGAGGTCGAGAGCCTCCTTATACCGGCCCACCCGGGTAAGAGCCACGTAGCCCTGGACATTGACTCCCAGGGGACAGTTGGCCTGGCAGAGAGGTTGGCGGCGTTTTTCAATGGATGGCTTTCCGGGCAGACTCTGGCGGCCATGATAGAGCAATGGTTTCGAACCGTCGTCCAGTGTGACCGGACAAACGTCGGCACAACAGCCGCAAAGGATGCAACTGTCAGCGTCGATGAACGTTTCAGTGTTTTCGAAATGAGCACAGAACCCCTGTGGGGTGTGCTTGAGGGAGCTGATTTCACCAGGGATGACGACACGGATTTTGGGGTTTCGCAAAATCCGGAGCAACCCGGGACGCAGAGCATAATTCAATGTAACACCAGAATCGAGGCGCCATTCGGCTTTAGATAGCTTGTGGTCGAGGTCAGGATCAGGGTCAACGAGGGTGACCGGGATGCCCATCTCACCCAGTTTGTTGGTCGCAGCCAGGCCGGCGGGGTTGGCACCAATGACCAGGACCCGATGCAGGCGGTCTTTGGCACTCTTCATGCCATGGTCCCCTTCCGTCCCGCCGCTTTCTTCCGCCGTCCCTTGAGGGTAGCCAGACCGTAATCGTAGCCTTTGTCGAAAGCTGCCAAGTTCTTTTCCCGAGTGCGGGCGGGTACTGTTTCGGCAACGGTGCTGCGCAGTGCACCAGGCGACACGGCGTTGGTAATGGCGGTAAAGAAGCCGAGCATGACAACGTTGGCCATCATTTTGTTGCCTAATTCTTCCGCCATGCGGGTGGCAGGGATGACGTAGAGATCGTGAATCCCGGACATGATGCCTGTAATGAGGTCCTGATCCGCCAGCACCATGCCCTTCTCCTTCATCAGGCCATGGAACTTGTTGTAACCTTCCTGGGAGAGGCATACCAGGATGTCGGGATTCCTGACGTAAGGATAATGGACGGCAGAGGAGGAAATGATGACTTGGGCGCTGCATGCGCCCCCCCGTGCTTCCGGACCATAGGACTGAGTCAGGGTACTTTCCTTCTGGTCAATGAGACTGGCTGCCTTGCCAAGAATCTGGCCAGCCAGCACGATCCCCTGTCCTCCGAAGCCAGTGATCACGATTTCATGGCGCAAAGTGTCGGACATGCCTCAGACACTCCCTTCATGGCTGGGCCTGCAGGTTCGGTCGTACCTTTCGCTGCAGGTTGGCCGTTCCAGGTCGATGAACTTGCCCAGTGTGATGCCTCTGTTGAAATCGAGCATGACCTCGGAGGGATGCACGCCGTTCCTGATGATGGTGCGATCCCGATAGATCTGCAGTGTCTCAAGAGGCTTTTCGCGGTTGCGTCGGCCATAGCCGGTTGGACAGGGGGCCAGCACTTCGATGAACGAAAACCCGCGCCTCAACAAGGCCTCTTCAAAGGACTTGGTGAGATCCCGGGTGTGCAGGATCGTCCACCTCGCCACATACGTGGCTCCCGCGGCATAGGCCAGGAGCGGGAGACTGAAAGGCATTTCCGGGTTGCCATGGGGGGTGGTGGTGGTGTGGGCCATACTGGGGGTGGTTGCCGCTGCCTGACCTCCGGTCATACCGTAGTTGAAGTTGTTGACGCAGATAACCGTCAGACTGACATTGCGGCGTGCCGCGTGGATAAAATGATTGCCACCGATGGCGAAGAGGTCGCCGTCACCGCTGAAAACCACTACATTCAATTCGGGATTGGCTAGCTTCATGCCCGTGGCGAAGGGAATGGCCCGGCCATGGGTGGTGTGATAGGAGTCCAGCCTGATATACCCGGCGGCCCGACCCGAGCAGCCAATACCCGATACCATGACCGTCTTCTTGAGATCGATCCCGCATCTCCGCATGGCTGCCAGGCACGAGGAAAAAGCCGTGCCGATGCCACACCCGGTGCACCAGATATGAGGCATACGTTCAGTACGGAGCAGCCCGTCCAGGGGGTGTTCCGTATGCGGCTGAGTCCTTGACATGAGTTCGCGCTATTCCCTTCCGTCAACAATTGGAGTTGATTGCTGCAATGTCTTGGAGCAAGGTGGCAATGCGCTTGGGCGGGATCACCGTGCCGCCGGCATGCCCCACGAGAAAAGAGGGGGTGCTACGTCCCGCACAGCGCTGCACTTCGAGATGGATTTGACCGAGGTTGATCTCGACGGTAACCAAGGCCTTTACTCTCTCGGCAAGACGCCGCAGTTGCTCCTCCGGGAATGGCCATACCGTGATCAAGCGTAAGAGACCTGCCTTGATACCCAGTTGCCGCACCTCTTCCACCGCCGCCAAGCTGCTGCGGGCCGAGACGCCATAGGAAACCAGTGCAATTTCAGCATCATCGAGGCGATAGCTTTCCGTACGGACGATTTCATCAAGGTTGTTGCGAATCTTTTCGGTCAGCCGAGCAATCATCGCGACCTGAGCGTCGGCGTTCATGATCGGATAGCCTCTGACATCGTGGGTCAGACCAGTAACATGAATCCCATACCCCTCGCCGGCGATGGCCATGGGCGGGACACCCTTTGGACCTGGGAGGAAGGGCTTGAAACGGTCTTTTCTCCCCTTGGGCCGGGGACGCGACTGAAGCCTAATGTTCCTCGCCTCGGGGATGGTCACGCGTTCGCTCAGGTGCCCGGTGACCTCATCGGTCATGATCAGGACCGGCAAACGGTATGTTTCACTAAGATTGAACGCATTGATGGTCTCGTAAAAGATTTCCTGGGGGGAAGATGGTGCCAGGGCGATGATTTCATAATGTCCATGGGACCCCCAACGGGCTTGCATCATGTCCCCTTGCGCCCCAAGGGTGGGAAGGCCCGTTGACGGACCGGCACGCTGCACATTCACCACCACACAGGGCGTTTCGGTGCAGATTCCCAAGCCGAGATTCTCCATAATAAGACTGAAGCCAGGCCCGGAAGTGGCGGTCATGCTCTTCACGCCCGCGCAGGAGGCCCCGAGGATGGCAGCCATGGCCGCGATTTCGTCCTCCATCTGGATGAAAGTACCGCCCACCTCGGGGAGACGTGCCGCCAGATGCTCGGCGATTTCCGTCGCCGGGGTGATCGGGTAACCGGCGAAAAAGCGACAGCCGGCTGCCAGCGCCCCTTCGGCACAGGCGACATCACCAGTTATAAAATGATTGCCAGTCAATACGGCGGGTTTCATGGACCGGCTGGCACCTCCACAGAATAAATCGCCATATCCGGGCAGATGATCTCACAGTAATGGCAATTCACACACGCCTCGGGCTTCCTCACCATGGGGGGGCGATAACCCTTCACATTGTAGGAATTGGACAGCTCCAGAACCTCCCTCGGGCAGAACGCGATACAGTACCCACAACCCTTGCATCGCTCCTCAACAAGGTGCACGATACCCTTGGAAACCTGAATGGCTTCGGCATCGAGAGGGATTCGCCAATATCTCATGGGCTGTGGTCCTTCATCAAGATCAGGGGGAAACTCCGACCCCCCCACCGACCAGGAGTCTGATGGCATGGGTGAGATAGGCATATCCCGACAGATCATGGTGGACATTATAGAAATACGGATAGTAAGTCAACTCATTTGGGCCGGAACGGTCGTTATTTTTTGAGATTGATCATATTTTTGAATGGGGGGATTGGGGCTGTCCAGGGTCGTATAGACATCGAATGCCAGGAATCTCCCTTAATTGGCCTGATTTCTCAAAGCATCACTGAAGCTGAGAACACTTATTCCCCAAAATGCCCTTATTACCCTTTGAATTCATTGGGGGGTATAGTGTTGCGTAGCGGCCGATGAGCATCATAATTGCTGATTACTTGTTCCCCATACGGTCTGCTCGCCAATAATCAGGCTGTCAGGGCCCGCCCGAGGATAACACTTGACTTAAGTCAAGGAAATCAGGAGACTCCTTGTGTCTTCAGGATGCTTCCTTGGGGTACTCATTTGCCGGATGAACCATCCTTATCGGTGCCGAAAAATCGATCGGCTTCCACAACCCCAGTGAAGCCGGTTGCATCTGTGGGGATGTCGTGGCCATGGCTGCTAAAGCAGAAGGGGTGCTGCGGCAGACCCTGGCTGAAGCAAGAGCGGTCGTTCCTGCCGATATCAATCTTGAAATGGCGAAGTATCTCAATGACCGCGGCAATAAGAAGCTAAAATTCCGCCCCGAGCTCGAGTTCAAGGATCCTTTTGCAAACCAGGATCTGATCACACCGGCGGGCAACTTCGGGTTAGTTTGCGGTTGGCTCAGCTTGAGACATAGTGGGTAGTGACTCGTAAAGCTTCTGCTGGTCAGGATTGGGTAGGGGGTAACCGTGGCTCCACCCTTGGTCAATCATCGCTCGGTATCCGCCAACCGCCAGCGGAGTCTAGGCACCGCAGCCTGAGCACCCGGAGGGTTCCTCCTCTCTTTTCTTGGCCTCACCATTGTCTTTGCCAAATTGGCGGACGATTTCGGAAATCTGCTTAAGGCGTTCGTCCACCTTGTGGAACAGGGTGCCTTCAGGGTAGGTGCCGTCTTCCTGCAACTCACCCGCTGCCACGCCGGTCAGGATTTCAATGCCCTCTTCGATGGTTGCCACCGGCCAGATATTGAATTTGCCATCTTTTACGGCTGCGACAATCTCCTGGTCCAACATAAGGTTTCGGACATTCTTGGTGGGGATCATGACACCCTGTTTGCCGGTCAACCCTTTGAATTTGCAGATGTCAAACCAGCCTTTGATTTTGTGGTTGACACCGCCAATCGGCTGGATTTCACCTTTCTGGCTGACCGAGCCCGTTACGGCAATCCCTTGGTGGATAGGAATGCCGGCAATGCCACTGAGGAGGACGTAGAGTTCAGTGCTCGAGGCGCTGTCGCCGTCAACCAGCCCGTAGCTCTGCTCAAAGCAGAGGGATGCGGTAAGTGACAGCGGTTTGTTCTGGGCAAACCGTTCCTTGAGGAAATTGCTGAGAATGATCAGACCTTTGGTGTGGAGGTTGCCGCTCATCTTCGATTCTCGGTCGATGGAAACCATCCCTTCTCGGCCGACACTGACAGTTGCAGTGATGCGGTTGGGCTTGCCGAACATGTGGTCACCCGTCATGAGAACTGCGAGACCGTTTACCTGCCCCACTTTATCGCCATCCGTTTCGACCCAGAAAACATCCTTCTGGACCAGTTCCTTTACCCGTTCCTCGACCAGGTCTGAACGATAGATCCGCTTCTTGATGGCATTTTCCACGTGACTCGCCCGGATCAATTCAGCGTTGTCCAGACCGGCAAAGTAGTTGGCTTCCTTGAGAAGATCGCTGATTGAACCGAGCTCGAGGCTCAGTTTGTCGCGGTCTTCAGTCAGTTCCATACTGTACTCGATGACCCTTGCGACCCCGGAGCGATCAAGGTGACGGAGTTTGTTATCCTTGCAGGAGTTGCTCATCATTCGAGCGCACTCGAGCACGGCCTCGTCCTTTCGCGTCATTTGGTCGTCCATATGAGCTTTGACTTTGAAGAGCTTTGGAAAACGGTCATCATAGGTGTAGAGCAGCTGGTAGATGTAAGGATCGCCCGTCAGGACGATCTTGACGCTGAGCGGAATGGGCTCTGGCCGGATCGTCCGGGTACTGAACAAACCATACAGTTCGCCCAGATCCTCGATTTTGATTTCCTCGTCCTTCAAAGCCCGCTTGAGCGCCTCATAGGAGATGAACCACCTCAGGAGGTCGAGCGCTTTCATGATCAGGTAGCCGCCATTGGCCTTGTGCAGAGCGCCGGCCTTGATCATAGTATGGTCCGTGAACAAAGCACCGAACCAGGCCTGGCGTTCAATGGAACCGAAAATGTTCGTATAGACCGGATTCGATTCGATGACCACGGGAGCGCCCTGAGTCTCCGAGTTATCGATGAGAACATTGACATCATACTTCCTGAAGAGCGTTTCCTTGGGAGGAACCGGAAAAGGAACGCCGGGCTGTGGTTGTTGCGCCTCCGGTTTCTTCTTGAAGTCTTCAATGTTTTCAAGGATGTCTTCCTGGGCCATTTTAAGGAACTCGAGCACCTGGGGGTCGTCCGGATATTCTTCTTCGTAACGGTCCATGAGTTGGCCGACCACAAACAGGGCGATTTCATTGTCGAGCTTGGTGTGCTTCTCCTTAAACTCGGTTTCCGCCTCCCGAATCTTCTTTATGGCATCTTTCATCTTCTCATGAAGCTCATCACTTTTCTCGCGCAAAGCCTTGCGTTCCTCTTCCTCGAGGTGGCGCAGGTCTTCCTGCGTCATCGGCTCACCCTCTTTGTTGGCGGGAATGATCACCATGCCCACCTGGGAAAACTGCAGGATGAACCCCTGTTCCTTGGCTTCATCAGATAATTGATCAATGATTTCTCTTCTTACCCGTTCGAACGACTGGTGAACTTCACCCTCTTTGGCCCGATAGTCATCGCTGTCAAAGACCTCTGGGATCTTCGCCTGAAGGGTCTCCACAAAGTCGTGCATGTCTTTTTTGAGCTGCTTGCCTCTGCCTGCGGAAACCTTGATCCCTTTTGGTTTGTCCGGCTCCTTGAAGTTGTAGACATAACACCAATCGGGAGGGGTTGGTTCCTTCTTGGCCTGTTCCTCGATGAAGGTCTTGGCGGTATACGTGAGACCGGCCTTGGATGGGCCGGCGATGAAAATATTGTATCCGTGTTCTTTCATACCCATGCCAAACTTGATGGCATCGATGGCCCGTTCCTGCCCGACAACTCTCTCCTGCCCGTCTTCTAGCGAATGGGTGCTGTCGAATGGCAGTGATTCCGGATCAATGCGGGCTCGCAGATCGTCCACGGACAGCGGCGAAGGTTGTTTTGCCATGAGTTTCATCCTTCCTTCAAATATCGGTTTAGAAGTCAATGGGGAATAGAATGCAACCGATAAAGTTAACTGATTCGATCCTCAAACTAAGAATCAGGATAAACCTGTCAATGAATTCAACCGGCTCAACTCACCACCTCGAGCTTGACCCGCTTCTTGTGACTCGATGCAGCAGCCTGGAGCACGGTACGAATGGCATTGATCGTGTTGCCGTTCTTCCCAATGATTTTTCCAACGTCATCGGGTGAGATCTTCAGTTCCAGAAGGATAGAGTCATCTGTCTCGTGTTCTCCCAGGACGACTTCGTCAGGATGATCGGAGAGAGACTTAACGAGGTATTCAACCAATGCTTTCATTGAATTGGTCCTTTTGAGTTGCTGATGAAACAGGGATCAGTCGACAGGGAGCACCATCTATGATGAGGTGAGTTTCGACATGACCGAGTGGATCTTCTGCTCGGGACTACCGAGTTTATCTCTTCGGTCGTCGATCTTGATCTGGGTGAGCACCCGATTGACCTCCCCCGCAAAACAGGTCTCATGCATCGTCCGGACAATCTGCAGGATCTCGTCCAGATCGCCGGAGATGATCGTTCCCATGGCTGTCAGTTCAAACTGGAGCGAGCTTTCCTTGAGTACCTTCAAGACGCGTGCAACATGCCCGCTGAGACTGGTTCCCGGCACGCCAAGGGGAATAATGCTGACTTCTGCTACCGCCATGTTCGATTCCTTTCTTCATCATCAATCATCTTGGCGAGCTGTTCCGGCTAGGCCGAAAAGCCCGGCCGAGGACGTTGTGCCGGAACAGCTCCCTTGTTATGCAATCATGACTCACTCGTCAATATCCATCACTTTCACCAATCCCGCAAGGCTTTCGGCAAGATGCTCCTCACAATGAGGTTCCAGCGTGATCAGAGGCTGGATAGAGCGCGCTTGCAGGAGTGCGAAGAACGATCGAAAATCAATGTTACCTTGGCCTACCGGCAGGTGGTCATCATTACTGCCGCAGTTGTCGTGCACATGGAGTTCCATCAGGAACTCTGCCAGAGTCTGGACCCAGATGGGCAGGGAGGTTCTCGAGAAGCTGTGCTGATGACCGACATCCAGGCAGAACCCGCAATACTGCGAATTGAATGCGGTAAGAAGCTGGCGATGGAGCTCCGGCCCATATTCCCAGACGTTTTCGAACAGCAAGGGGGTTTTCAGAATCTCGGCGCGGGCTACCAGCGGTTCCCAGACGGCGAGGCTCCGTTCCAGGAAACTGTCATGATGGTAGCCGTGATGACGCGGATCGAAGCCAGTATGGCAAACCACCTGAATGGGCTGGAAGACCTCCACCAGGTCGAAGAGCTGGTGGAGACGAAACTGGGATAACTGGCGGATGAGAGCATCGGAGCTGCCGACGCAGAGGTCCCAGAACGGCCCATGCAACGTGATGCGGCATCCCGCTTGATGAAGCTTTTTCGCAACAGAGTGAAAAAGCGTTCGCGAAACGCCGTCGAGGTGTTCCGCCTCCAGGCCGAGTTCGACGTTGATCGACAGCTCGATGACGGGGTCGAGATAATCAGGGAGGTGTCGCCACGGCATGTTCACATGGACGCGTTGCAGAGTCTTGATTTGGGCCTCAGTGAGGGTTGCCAGCGGTCGGCCGGTTTTGCCTGTCAGTGGGCGCCTGGTCTCCAGCTCATTCATTCGGGAGGTCATGACGCTTTGCCTGGCGGAAGAACTGACAGCAATAGTCACTGGCCGACCAGTAGCTCAACACTACGGAGAGCCACAAAAAGATCATTCCCGTGGTATCGAGCAGGGGTTGTATGGTGGGAACGGCAAGCAGCAGAAAGGACAGGCCAACGGTCTGGGAGATCATCTTATTCTTGCCGGTGCGGCTGGCATTGATGATGAGTCCTTGGCTGGCGGCAATGGAACGGAGACCGGTAATGGTGATATCCCGCCCGATAATGATAAAGACCAGCCAAGCAGGGACTTTCCCAAGGGGAATGAGCATGATCATGACCGCCGAAGTGAGGAGTTTATCTGCCAGTGGGTCCAGAAGTTTGCCCAGAGGGGTTACCAGATTGTGACGCCGTGCCAGGATGCCGTCGAAGTAGTCGGTAATGGATGCTGCCAGGAAAATAAGGAACGCCAGGCCTTGCGATTCAGGCCACATGGGAGGGATGAGCAGCACCACGATGATGGGGATGGTGGCGATCCTCAAGTAGGTCAGGACGTTCGGAAGAGTGATGAGCGATTTGCGCGAGAAAGCAGAGCGGGTCATGGCGATCCTAACAACCAGCGAATGGAATAGCGGTCTTTGACCATTTATTGACAACCGTTTCAGAAGATCCGATGAAGCGCAGGGGTATGTCCTTTCAGCTGTAGCTGCCGCCCGAGAAGCGATTGTTGGAATGGCATCAAGCATCTGCTCCCTGGAGCCTGGCGGTAGAATCAGGGTGAGGAGCCTTTATAAATATCCAGCACCTTCTGCACATAGTTGCGGGTCTCTTCGAAGGGGGGAATCCCGCCGTGCTTTTGCACCGCTTCCGGTCCGGCGTTGTACGCGGCCAGGGCCAGTGAGAGATTGTTGTTGAAGCGGTCCATGAGAAACCGCAGATAGCGGACTCCCCCGTCAATATTCTCAACGGGATCGAAAGGATTCATCACCCCCATATCGCGGGAGGTGCCGGGCATCAGTTGCATCAGCCCCATGGCACCCTTAGGTGAAAGGGCACCGGGGTCGAAGGCCGATTCTGTGCGGATCAGCGCTTTTACCAGGCGATGGTCCAGGCCATACCGTTGACAGGAGAACCGGATATGGGGATCATACAGACTATGGTTCACCAGATTGCACGCCGGCACCAGCGACCGATAGGGATAGAACGGACGGGGGGATGACGAGCGCATCTTATTGACCAGGTTTGCCGCATACGGTGGCATGGTTGGGGTCTTCACCTGATTGGGAAGAGTGGGTACGTTGGTGAAGTGAAGCACTCCATCCTTATCCACGTACCGGAACACCTGAGCCTCGGAGAGGGCCGGCAAGGGCAGGAAAGCTGCCACCAGCGCCAGCGAAACAAGCCAGCTGCCGGATCGTCCCGTCACTTTGGTCATCGCCTGTCCTTTCTTTGGGATTGCTACCGGGCGGTCCTGAAGAGCTCCTTTATGATTCCACTTTCTGCCAGTCTTTCAAAAACTTGTCGATACCAATATCGGTCAACGGATGCTGAGCCAGCTGCCCGATGACCTTGAACGGGATCGTCGCGATATCCGCTCCGAGCCTGGCTGCGGCGAGCACATGCAGAGGGTTGCGGATGCTGGCCACGATCACTTCGGCTTCAAAGAGGTAATTGGCGAATATCTCGATAATCTGTTCGATGATCTTCATCCCGTCCAGGGATATGTCGTCCAAGCGACCTACAAAAGGGCTGATGTAGGTCGCCCCTGTCTTGGCGGCCATGAGGGCCTGAAGGGGTGAGAATACAAGGGTGACATTGGTCTTGATCCCTTCCTGGGAAAGCTCCTTCACAGCCTTGAGGCCGTCCAGGGTCATGGGAATTTTCACCACCACGTGGGGATCGATTTCCGCCAACGAGCGGGCTTCCAAAACCATCTCCTCGCCGGTCAGGCTCACTGCCTCGGCGCTCACCGGAGCTTGAGTCAGTTCGCAGATGGTCTTGATATGTTTCTCAAAGGCATTTCGGCCACTGATGCCTTCCCGTGCGATGAGCGAAGGATTGGTGGTTACGCCATCTAGAATACCCAGACTATGGGCCTCTCTGATTTCATCAAGATTGGCGGTATCAATGAAGAACTTCATGTCCTCCTCCAGGCTGTAAAGGCATTTCTTCTCAACTCTCGCGATGACTCAAAAGATACTGCTCCCGACATGCTTCGCTGCAGAAGGTGATGGTCTTTCCCCCGATTCTCGCTTCAACTCCGCGCTGCTTCAGGAAGTAAGTTCCGCACTGAGGGTCGCGAATCAGTTCGGCTTCCTTGGAAGACGGATGGTTCTCGGGATAGGCCGGGTCGGAACTGCTAAGTGAGGCTATCCAGGGTTTGAGAAGGCGATAGGCGAGGTAGATGAGAATGCCGTAGAAGAGGAGTCGAATCATGAGGTCTCCAGTCTTTGTATTTCCTGGTCGCCGTTGGCTACAAGTGGCTGTAGAAGCTCACGGGCCGATACTTTCAGGGTTGGATGCACCCAGTCAGGGACAAGCTCCAGCAGCGGCTCCAAGATAAAACGCCGCAAGTGAAGCCGGGGGTGAGGGACCGTAAGGGTAGGAAGGTTCACTGCATGGTTGCCGTATGCCAGCAGGTCGAGGTCGAGGGTACGAGGGCCCCAATGAATCTGCCGCTCTCGACCGAATTCCTTTTCGATTTGCTGGATGACTTCGAGGAGATGCTCGGGGCTCAAGCCCGTTTCAGCCACCAACACTCCGTTGATAAACCAGGGTTGATCAGTGACCGGCGATGGGCTGGTGCGGTAGAAGGAGGAGGTCCTGCATCGCTGCAGGTGCGGATGGGCGCACAAGCGCTCGATAGCAGCAGTGCAGATCTCCAGAGAATCACCCAGATTACTTCCGAAGCCAATCAGAACCTGCTCCATTGCTAGAAGGACAGCTTCCGTATGCGTGCCACGGCCTCATTAATCCGCTCTTTACCGACGGTCAGAGCCATACGCACATAACCCTCTCCCGGCGCCCCAAAGCCGCTTCCCGGAGTGGTCACGATACCACACTCCTTCAAGAGAAGGGAGGTAAATTCAGAGGAAGTGTAGCCTTGCGGAACGGGGCACCAGACGTAGAAGGTGGCTTTCGGGACAGTCGGGTTGAGACCCACTCCGCGAAGCCCGGCAATCAGCAGATCACGCCGTTCCTGATAGGTCTGCTGCATTTCCTTAACGCACGTCTGATCCCCATCGAGCGCTGCAATGCCAGCTATCTGGATTGCGTTGAAAGCCCCGGAGTCGATGTTGCTCTTGACTTGCCCCAGACCCTGAAGGAGTTGTCTGTTGCCAACCGCAAACCCGAGCCGCCAGCCGGTCATGTTATAGGTTTTGGAGAGCGAATGAAACTCAATGCCGACTTCTTTGGCACCGGCAATTTCGAGAAAACTCATGGGACGGTAGCCATCGAAGGCCATCTCGCTATAGGCCGCATCATGGCAGACGATCAACTCGTACTCTCTGGCGAAAGCCAGTATCTTTTCGTAGAAGGACCGCTCTGCCGTGGCTCCGGTGGGGTTGTTCGGGTAGTTTATAAA
>JAPXSS010000062.1:0-19222 GCA_033812955.1 Syntrophobacteraceae bacterium
CCCACCCGCCAGCCCGGCCATCGCTCGAATCAAATCCGGGTTCTCCTTGCCCTGGGCCTCCAGCGCCAGGGCAAGCAAGATCTGACTGCAGTAGAATCCCTGGCTGGCCAAGGTGATCATGCGAAAGGTTTCATCGTTCATAACAACACTCCGTAATTCGCGCCTCAGCGCCATCACTATCCGTCAG
Source organism: Syntrophobacteraceae bacterium (assembly GCA_033812955.1). GTDB lineage: Bacteria > Desulfobacterota > Syntrophobacteria > Syntrophobacterales > Syntrophobacteraceae > JADGQM01. Next base: position 188 of record JAPXSS010000062.1, read on the forward strand.
CAGCCTGCCGATTTGTGCGCCACGAGCAGGAAAAAACCGGGGCGGGTCTTTGTCACAACCTTCCTCAGCTCAGGCAGAGTCGTGGTTTCGCCCTGGTCCTGAGCCGCCCGCTGCCAGAGCTCCTCGATGGAGCAGCCATAAGACAGGATGAGTTGGGCGGCAAAGGTTTTCAAAGTGGAAGAGTGGTCCTCCCAGTAGACCGTTTGAAAGCCGCAACCCGTCAGCATTTCCAGTAGTTCCTCGCGAGTCCTGGCCCCAGCAAGACAGCAGCAGGAGGGCAGGCACCGCACCTCATCCCGCGCCCTCGCTTCTCTCAGGTAAACATCGCTCAGCACCAACCGTCCCCCATCCCGCAGAACTCGCCGACATTCCCTCAACATCCCGGCGGCATCGTTGACGAGCGAAAGACTGCATTCGGCAAACACCCCATCCCAGGTGGCATCGCCAAATGGCAGAGCGACCCCGTCGGCCGTTATCAGAGGCAGGGTGGCATCTCTCGAATGTCCGAGCCTGAGAATGTTCCAGGAAGGGTCGATCCCGAAGGCACGGAGATGGTGATGCTGAATCAGATACGCTACGGTTCCGCCTACCCCGCATCCGCTATCCAACACCCGTGCCCCGGGGAGGAATGAACAACGGGAAAGCGCCACTTGGGTCAGTGCGATTCCACCCGGTCGCATGAAGCCGTCGGCCCCCAGACCGGCGGCAATCCTTTCGTATATTTGCCCCACCGATATGACCCTACTGCACGACGACTGTCATCGCTCTATCCGGCACGCTTTGAAGCACCACCCTGCGCTACTTGTCCTCCAGGATCTTTTCGACCTCGGTCATCTTCCCCAGCGCCAACTCTTCGGGAATGAAAGTCTGGCCGCACTTGGGGCAGCGGTGCAGATCGACTGGAAACTTGTTCCCCAGATAGCCAACCTCGACTTTGCCCATCTCCAGGGGCAGATCACACTGAAAACAGATCAGGATGCTATCGGTGGCTCCATTCTGTTCCTGGCTCACGACTGTGTCCCCTCTTGGACTTCCATGCGATGACTGTACGCGTTATGAACCACAAACTCATCACCATCACGGGAATATTCCACCCAATAAGTCACGGCCGCCGGTTTATGGTGACCCAGGAAGTGGCCGGTCCGGCGGTTCAGGAACTTCCTGTTGCTCGTCTCGGCACATTGAATGACGGCACGAACATCCTCCTCGAGAATCAGCCTCTTGTCCAAGAGTTCCTGCACCTCAGTAGAAATGCGCAACCCTAGCGCTCTGTACCCCTCTTCTTCAGCCACACTCTCCCCCCATAGCTCGCTCAGCATTCTGCGCTTCAACCTCGCGCGGTTTTCATGACGCTGCGAGTAGCCCGGTCCTCGGCGCTCGGCTGGATCGCCGCTGCCGACCGGGCAGATCAAATCGAGCAGATGGAGGGTCCGCTTTCCGCGCGCCGCAAAATTGTCCCGGCACATGGCGCAATAGGTCACATAGTCGGCCTCGCTGTCGTGAATCCGGCGGTGGACAACCTTGTCGGCGACCTCGGGATTGGCGAACGCCATATGGCCACCGTAACCGCAGCAGGTCGTGAGGCTGCGGCTACCGTGCAACTCGGAAACCGACACTCCCAGCTTGTCCATCAGGCGGCGAACCGCATCGTGAAGGTCGTGTTCATACCGGGTTGAGCAGGGATCATGAATGGCAACCGCGGCCGAGCTTGGCGGCGCGGCCGAGGACGGCAGCCCAACCCGGTCCAGCACCGTCCATAACGGTTCGATCTGCATAGCCGGGGCATGATCCTTGAACATACGGTAACAGCTTGAACAGGCGGTGATGACCGGTGGCGATCCCAACTGCTCCCACTGGGTACGAACCAGGCGGATGGCATCGTCGAAGGCCTCCCTGCGTCCGGCCCATTCGGCAGGTGCTCCGCAGCAGCCCAAAATCAGCCCCACCCCACCTTCGAGACTGTTCTGCAGATGTTCATAGACCCGGAGGACCTGTTCGGGCGAGGAGGCGCTCAGTTGACAGCCGGGGAAGAAGACGTAGCCGCTTGTCTCACGCCCGGGCTGATGGCGCACCAGGCTGAAGGCCTCGCCGGTGCTGAAGGCCATGTCCCGCAGCGCAAACGCATGCACCGAAGGGGGCATCTTGCCCTTCGCCACCATGGCCTGTCGCGTTTCCAGGCAGAACTCACCCATGTCGAGCTGTTCCGGGCAGACCGCTCCGCACAGTCCGCACAGGGCACATGAGTTCATCAGCGGGTTGGCCAGATGATTGCCCAGGACGATACAATAGTTGTTATAAAGTTCACGAATGTAGCGCTTCGGATACGATTTATAGTGGGCCAGGTATTCGCAAACCTTGACGCACTCCAGGCACTCGCAGTGGAGACAGCGCTTTGCCTCCTCGATCGCCTCCTCCCTGGCGTAGCCCTGCTGCGGCTGTGCCATGGCGATTGCAGCCGCCGGTTCGATTCCCACGGTGCTCGTGAACAGCTTGGTCTTGAACGGTCCCTGCTGATCGCGGTTGGCCGACAGCGACGCCTTTTGCAGAAAACGCTCGATGGACAGCACCGCATAGCGGCCGTCGTGAACCGAGGTAATGGGGGAATAGGCAGCGGAACCGTAGCGCTGGCAGCCGCCGGCAAACACTTTGGGATTGCTGGTAGCGAAGGTGAGTGCTTCAATCGCAAGGCGCCCGTCATCCCGCAGCGCCAATTCCTGGCCAAATCGGGCAGCACTGGCCGACCCCACGCCCAGATATACCGCGTCGAATTCGTCGATCACAGCACTCAGGCTTGGTCCCGTTTGCGTGTCGCTCCCGACCGGTGTGTTCAAACGCACCTCGACGAGGACATTTTCAAGCATTGCAAGGTCTTCATCAATCGATTGCTGCGGGAGTTCATCTTCGCCCAGTTGGCGCAAGCGCCCCGCCAGTTGGCTGCCGGCTTCAAAGAGGACCACCTGGAAGCCCTTGGTGATCAGGTCAAAGGTCGCCGTGAGCCCGCTCAATCCGCCCCCGACCACCGCAATGCGAGCGCTCTTCCGGGATGAGAAGGTAGCGCCCCCGGAACGCTTCGCGGAATACTCCACACAGGCACGCTCCAGCGCGTTGATCCGGATTGCCCCTCCCAATTCCTGACGCCGGCACTCAGCTTCACAGGGATGATCGCAGATCCGGCTGATGATCCGCGGAAATGGAACAAACCGGTGAAAAATGACAAAGGCAGCAGAGAAATCCTGCCTGCGAAGGCACTCGATCATGCCACGCGCGTCGACATGAATCGGGCAGGTGGCGGTGCAGGTGGGTGGCTGTTCCTGTATACACTGATTCTCACGCTCGCGCACTCGCTGGGGGTCCATCGCTCCTCTCCAACATCCGAGAATCTGTAAGGATCTCAAAAACAGTGAGTATTATTCTGATCGCAAACCTTTCTCGAAGCTTAAGACGGTAATGAAACCTACCGTTCTTGACCCGTATGCCAACAATAGCCGCTTACAAAGAGCCGGGGAATCAGGAGCGAGTCTGCCGAATCTCATTCGCCCCTGATCCCCGGTGTGGTGTGATGTTAACAACATGAAGCCCGTACAAAGCTCTCAGACTATCACTTCCCCAAGGCTGCCTTGATCCTTTCGGGAATGGCAGGCATCCTCAGCACCCGAGCGCCGACTGCGTTGTAAATGGCGTTGGCGCACGCGGGGTGAACGCTGGTCAACGAGACTTCACCCACCCCGGACTGACCCAGGAGTCCTGCTGGCCGCGGCGTTTCCAGGTAAAGGAGTTCGAAATCATCGGGAGCATCGTTGGGATACGGAATTCCGCACTTCTGGAGGCTGGTGTGCACCTTCAGATCGTCGAAATCCTCGGTCAGGCCCATGCCCATACCTTGGATGATGCCACCGTAGTTCTGACCATCAACGGTAATCCGGTTGATAATCCTACCGACGTCAAGGGCTGCAGTAATCCGTGAGCACTTGGTCTTGTAGGTCGTGGTGTCCACCTCCAGTTCAACGAGGAAGACCCCGTACATGTAGGTCGCGAACGGGCTCCCCTGAGCGGTGGTTTCACTACAGGCCGTGCAGTGAGCCGCAGACCACTTGCCGTCGTAACGCAGCGGCATATTCTCCGCTTTCATCTCCTCGTAGGACCGGTAGGTGCCGTCGGGCTTCGTCATTGCCTGTACCAGCATCCGGCAGGCTACCGTGAGCGCGTTGCCGGTCATCAGGTTCGAGCGGCTGCCGCCGGAAGGACCGGAGTTCGGGTTCCGCGTATCGTTCATGTTGAGTTTGATCTGGCTCGTCTTGATGCCAAGCGGCCTCAGCGCCTCATAGGCGAAGCTGAGCGTACCAATGTCCCCGCCCTGGCCGTGATCTTGCCAGGCATCATAGATCATCACATCGCCATTGGGGAGCAGTTCTGCCGCCGCCTCGGAACCATCCGGACCATCCAGCCCGCAGCCGTACACGCCCAGCGCGAGACCGATGCCATAAGCCTTGCCAGGCACGTTGTAAGCTGCCTTGCGCGCTTTCGCTTCTTCCCACTTGGGCTGGATCAATTTGAGCAGCCCTTCCATACAGTACACTTCCGGTTCCTGACCGGTCGGCGTGGTATGACCCTGACCTTCTTTGTAGCAGTTCCGCAACCGCAACTCGAGCGGATCGATGCCCATCTTCTCGGCCAGCATGTCCATCGCGATTTCGCTATTGAGGAATGACTGTGGCGAACCGTACCCCCGGAAAGCCGATCCCCAGGCATGGTTGGTCGCAACCGTGAGGCCCTTGGCGCGGATATTCGGGACATTGTAACCAGCGCCCATATACTGCGCCTGGCGCAGGGTGAGGAGGTCCCCGAATTCGGAATACGGCCCGTGATCCACCCACCACTCATATTCCAGCGCGATAAGCTTGCCGTCCTTATCTGCACCCCACTTGGCCTTCATTTCAGCCGGTGACCGCTTGCCGGTGTAAGTGATGTTCTGGTACTGGTCGTAAACCAGCGAAACCGGTCTGCCGTCCACGGCCAGGCAGGCGACGCCCAACAGACCTTCCATGGTCGGGCTGAACTTGTAGCCGAAAGTACCGCCGGCTGGGTTCTGAATCAGGCGCAGCTTTTCAGGTTCAACTCCGATGCCGGGACAGATCATGGCGTGGTGCAGGTGCAGACCGATGCTCTTGGACTGGATGGTCAGCGTGCCCTCGTCATCCACGTAGGCCAAACCGCAGTCCGGCTCCAGGTGCAGGTGAGGCTGACGACTGTTGTAAGTGGTCAACTCCACCGTGTAGGCTGCCTTTTCCAGAAGCGGCCCGGTTTCTTCGCCCTTCACGACGCCCTGCTCGTAGTAAGCGTTGGGAACGCCGGGGTGGATTTCCATGGCGTCCGGAGCCAGCGCCTCGTAACCGCTCATGTAGGCGGGCAGGACTTCCAGGTCCACCTTGACCTTCTTGGCAGCGGCCCTGGCATGCTCTTCTGTATCCGCCGCGACGATGGCGATGGCATCACCATATTGGAAGACCTTCTCTTTGCACAGGATGGGGCGGTCCCAACCATCGCCCTTGTTGGACGGAAAGGTGATGAGGCCGGTAATCGCGTTCTTGCCCTTCACGTCCTTCCAGGTGACGACCTTGACCACGCCGGGCATTTTTTCCGCTTCCGAGGTATCGATGCTCTTGATGTTGGCATGCGACACCTCGGCCTGGGTCAGAGCCAACCGCAGCGTGCCCTCTGGCATACGCAACGCCAGGTCTGCACCGTAATCCCAGGTGCCGGTAACCTTTGCCATCGCCGATGGGCGCACGAAATTGCTGCCGACCATGGTGACCGGGCTTTCCAGGGTATTGAGGATCTGCTCGGGCTTGATCTCGCCGCGCATGATCCGGGCGGCATCCATCACCGCGTCGACGAGCGGCTTGTAACCGGTGCAGCGGCACAGGTTGCGATTCCGATGGAACCAATCGCGAACCTCCTGGCGGGTCGGTTTGTTATTGTTCTCCAGCAAAACCTTGGCGGACATGATGAAGCCGGGGGTGCAAACACCGCACTGCGCGCCGCCGTGAGCCATCCAGGCAATCTGTAGGGGATGCAGGTTGTCGGGGGTGCCAATGCCTTCTATGGTGGTAATCTTCGCCCGCTCCTGGACCCTCTTCATCTTAGTAACGCAGGATCGGATCGGCTTACCGTCCATGACGACGGTACAAGTGCCGCAATGGCCTTCATTGCAGCAGACTTTGCAGCCTGTCAGGAGCAGGTTCTTCCTCAGCACATCAGCCAGGGAGGCCTCGGGGTCGACTAACAACCAGCGATCAACTCCGTTGATGTTGAGCAACATTCTCTTCATTTGTTTTCTCCGTTCGTCTAGAGGTTTCCTTCTACCGGCTAGGCGCCCTTTCCAAAACCGCAATCCGGATAACGGCACCGCTCACACTGAACACAGAGACCGCCATGGGCCAATTTCACAAAGTCCTTTCGCGTCATTTCCTCGCCCGCCAGGATGCGTGGCAGCACCAGGTCAAAGATACTCGTTTGGTGGTACATGACACAACCGGGTAGCCCCAGCACCGGGATCTCTCCGACATAAGCGAGCATGAACATGGCCCCCGGCAGCACCGGGGCCCCATAGGTCACCACCCGTCCCCCGACAGCACGAATTGCCGCCGGGGTGACATCATCGGGATCAACGGACATACCCCCCGTTACCGTGACCATCCGGGCACCATCACGGATGAACCCCTGGATGGCCGAGACAATCTGATCAATCTGATCGGACACATATACCTGGCCCAAGTACTCGCATCCCAGATCCTCGACCTTCTTCCTCACCACCGGGCCGAAGCGGTCTTGAATGCGCCCGTGATACACCTCACTGCCGGTCGTCACGATCCCGGTCTTGAGACAGCGAAAGGGCTTCACTTCCATCAACGGTCGGGATTGTCGGCAAATCGCCTCGACCTCCTCGATCGTTTGTTCGTCAATGACAAGAGGAATAATCCGCGTCCCCGCCAAGATCTTGCCCTTGATGACCCGTTGATCGGAGTGCAATGTGGCAAAAACCACCTGATCCACGGCATTGACCGCTTCCAGCGCACCTGTGTCGATCTTGAGCAGCCCGTCATGGGCGGCAACCAGCTCGACCTTGCCCTCCTTGGGGTCGGTCCAAATGATCCCCTCCCCTGCGGCGGCCTTCGCAATCCGCTGGGCGGCGTCGTTCTCATGCAGGAGCCCCTTACCGGTCTCCCAGACATAGAGACGTTCCTTGCCCATATCGAGCAGCCTCGGGATATCATCGGGTTGCACAATGTGCCCTTTGCGGAACGCGGGCCCCTTGAAGTGACCAGGTATGATTTGCGTCACATCGTGACAGAGCACCATTCCCAAAGCCTCCTGCACCGGTACTGCCTTCATCGCGATTGCCCCTTATGGTTGTGCGGCGCTCCCACCCTGGCTGCAAGCTCAGGATGACGGCCCCAGGCAATGTTTGTGTCAAAGCTGATTCAGGTAAAAAAACGTTCGTCAGGATCCAGCACACCAGAGAGAACGCCGCCGCAACTCGATTACCCCCGTGGAGGGGGCCCGCCAGGCCCTTCACTCGGGTCTGGCGGCCGATACCATTGAGCTTGCGCAAGAAACTGATACATTTTATGCCGGATCTGGCATATTTCAATGCCAAAAAAAGCAGTCCATGTTAACATCTATTACCATCCACGAGGCCGAGCGAATCGGTTTTCCGTCCGTTGCGGGTCAGGCCTTGTTGCTGCCCTCTTCATCGCCGGAAGCATGGGAAGAAGGAGTGGGATGTCCCTGCCGATGCCCCCGGCAATCCAAACGACCTCGAACGGAACTGAACCGGGACCGACTCGGTTTTAACAATCGAGCCGGTCTTCGGCTTTGGGGAAGCCCAAGAACAGGAAACCTACATGGCCCACTTGTAGATCTGAATGACGTCATCCAGGGTGGGACGGCGGGGATTGGTAAGCCCGCAGGCATCCTTCTGAGCATTCTCAGCCATGGTCTTGAGGTCTTTTTCCTTCACCCCCAGTTCCGTCAAGCCGGCGGGAATCCCCACATCGGCGGAAAGCTTCTTGATTGCTTCGAGCGCCTTGTCGGCGCCGGCACGAGGCGATAGCCCGGCAACGTTTTCGCCCATCGCCTTGGCGATATCCACGAACCGGTCCACCTTGGCAATCAGGTTGAAGGCCTCCACATGGGGCAGCAGAATGGCATTGCACACCCCGTGCGGCAGATCATAGAAGCCGCCCAGCTGGTGAGCCATGGCATGCACGTGGCCGAGGCTTGCATTGTTGAAGGCCATCCCGGCCAGGTACTCGGCATAGGCCATGTTATCGCGGGCCACCATGTCGCCGCCGTTGGCCACGGCCGCGCGCAGGTTCTTCGCAATCAACTCGATCGCCATCAGGGCACAGGCGTCGGTCACCGGCGTGGCGATGATCGAAACATAAGCCTCCACGGCGTGGGTCAGAGCATCCATACCCGTTGCCGCAGTGAGTGCCGGGGGCATACCGGCCATCAGCAGCGGATCATTGATGGCAACGTTCGGGGTCACGCGCCAGTCCACGATCGCCATCTTCACATGGTTGCTGGTGTTGGTGATGATGCAGAACCGGGTCATCTCACTGGCGGTCCCGGCCGTGGTGTTGATGGCGATGAAAGGCGGCATCGCTTTCGTGGACTTGTCCACGCCTTCATAGTCCCGAATGTGGCCACCATTGGTCGACACAATCCCGATCCCCTTGGCGCAGTCATGGGAGCTGCCACCGCCAAGGGAGATGATCAAATCGCACTTCTTCTCCTGGAAAAGCTTCAGGCCGTCATGGACGTTGGTGTCGGTCGGGTTGGGCACGGTTTCATCGAAAACCACGCAGTCAACCCCGGCATCCTGCTTCACCAGGTCCACGATCTTCTGCGTGATACCAGCCTTGGTGATGCCCTTGTCAGTACAGATGAAAGGCTTCTTTCCCCCAAGCACCTTCACCTGCTTGCCAGTTTCCTTGTAAGCGCCGACCCCCATCAGGGTCACGGTCGGAATGAAAAACCCAAATACCTGTTCGCCTAGTGCCATCGTTCTTCTCCTTCAGAAAATTGGTTGTTGGGTTTGATTCGGAGCCGACAATCAACCAGATGGTGCAACCGAGCTGGATGATCACGGCTCCATCCATCTTGGGCGGCATCGGTCTATCAACCTTAGCAATGATTGGACCAATTCATTTATGTCTACAATATCGATAGGTTATGAAGTGCAAGATTGATTCGGTGAGGATAATCTGAGTCATAGTGAAACGGAAATGGCTCGATCCCGACGGGCAAGTCGTGGTTACCCCCTTAAGACAAGGGGATACGGCAGGGTGAGTCAGGATAACCCAGGTCCGCCATGGGTGAGTAACCCTGACCCACCGGAATGGAAAGGGTTCCACTCCGGGCAGCAATGCGGACCCGACCACGCTCGCTGAGCGGGTCCGGGATCTTCAGCGGGTCAGTAGCCGGCTTTGATCTTAGGCTGCCAGCGATGGTCAACATATTCGAGTTCATCAATGTTGTCATCGATCCAGCGCTGCACGGAAAATGTTACGATTTCTCCGGCAGACTTGAGGACCACCACTTTCTCGATCCCGGCGTTGATGATCATGCGCTTGCAGATCTTGCAGGGTTCGGTGTTGGAGACCACTTTCCGGGTTCTTGCCTCAACTCCCACCAGAAACAGGGTTGATTTGAGCATGTCAAGGCGCGAGGCGTGGATGATGGCATTTTGTTCCGCGTGGACGCCTCGGCAGATCTCGTACTTCTCTCCCTGTTTGATATTCAGGAGCTCTCTGGCACAGACACCAACTTCTATACAATTCTTCGTTCCGCGCGGGGGACCGTTGTAGCCGGTAGAAATGATCTGATCCTGCTGAACGATGACAGCGCCGAACCACCTTCGCAGGCAGGTGGCCCGCATGGAAACCTCTCTGGCAATGTTCAGGTAGTACTGCTCTTTGGAAACACGCGGCATGATCGTCTTTCTTCAGGAATCCGGAATCGAAACGGTGACTGTCGGATCACGCTCCCGAGAGCGCCGGTTCCGGCCAAAAACAGGATGAACTCATCAATCCAGCTGAGGTTTGGCACGGAGATGCGGGGTTGCCTGCTCGAACTGGTAGCCAATGCGCAGGATAAGCTCTTCGCGAAAATGCGGCCCGAGGATCTGCAGCCCGATGGGGAGCCCGTCCGTCGAAAATCCGCACGGTACCGACAGGCCGGGCACGCCGGCCAGGCTGGCGGGCAGGGTCAGGACGTCATTGAGGTACATCTCGAGCGGATCGTCTGCTTTTTCTCCCACTTTGAATGCCGGAACAGGGGCCACCGGGGTGAGCAGGGCGTCAACCTGTTGAAACGCCTTGATGAAATCCTCCCGGATCAGCGTTCTCACCTGTGACGCCTTTCGGTAATAGGCGTCGTAGTAGCCCGCCGAAAGCACATAGGTCCCCAGCATGATCCGCCGTTTGACCTCGCTGCCAAAACCCTGAGAGCGGCTCTGCCGATACATGGTGAGCAACTCCCGTGCTTCCGGGACGCGATACCCGTATTTCACTCCATCATAGCGGGCAAGGTTCGAGGACGCTTCCGCCGGAGCGATGATGTAAAAGGCAGCAACCCCGTATTCCGTATGGGGCAGGGAGACCTCCCGGATTTCCGCCCCCAGCTCCCGGCAGGTCTGAACGGCCCCCTGCACCGCCGAAGCCACCTCGGAATGCATGTAGGGAACGAAGTATTCTTTGGGGATCCCCAACCGCAGCCCCTTGAGGGGCTCGCTGAGAGCCGCCCAGTAATCCGGCACCGGCTGTTCGACCGAGGTCGAATCACGGGGGTCGTGGCCGGCGATGGCCTGCAGCAGCAGCGCAGCGTCTTCGACGTCCTTGGTGATGGGGCCGATCTGATCGAGAGAAGAGGCAAACGCGACCAGTCCGTAGCGGGACACTCGACCATAGGTCGGTTTCAATCCCACCACTCCGCAAAATGATGCGGGCTGCCGAATGGAACCTCCCGTATCGGTTCCCAGGGAGCCGGCACAGAGATCAGCGGCCACCGCCGCCGCCGAACCCCCGCTCGATCCGCCCGGCACCCGGTCCAGGTCCCAGGGGTTTCGGGTGATTTGAAAGGCTGAATTCTCCGTGGACGATCCCATGGCAAACTCGTCCATATTGGTCTTTCCGAGAAAGACGGCTCCCGCCTGTTTCAACCTCTCCAGGACCGTGCCATCGTAGGGTGGCACAAACCCTTCAAGGATGCGCGAAGCGCAGGTGGTGCGCACCCCGCGCAAGCAGAGTACGTCCTTGATGGCAAGAGGGATTCCCATCAACGGGGAACGTGCAAAATCCGCTGGCCCCTGATCCAACTGCCGCGCCTGCGCCAGTGCCGAATCGGCAAGGAAAGTCAGGTAGCAGTTGAGTCTCGGATCAAGTTCCGCAATACGCGCCAGAAAGGCCATGACGACCTCGGCCGCGCTCACCTCTCTGCGCACCAGCAGGTTATGCAGGGCATGGATGGTCAGGGTGTGGAGTGCCATAGCAATCAGGACCTTTCCGCCGCTGGTTCAGATGACTTTGGGAACGATAAAATTGGCGCCGTCGCTCTGAGGGGCATTGGCCAGGGCTCCCTCCCGGTTGCCAACGGAGCTGACCCGGTCCGGCCGGAACACGTTTTCCAGCTGAATGGCATGGGTGGTTGCGGGGATGTCGGTGGTATTCAATTCATTGAGCTTACCCACGTAGCTCAGAATGCTGTTCATCTGCTCCGTCATGCGCCCTTCTTCCGCTTCGCTCAGCTCCAGCCGTGCCAGGGTCGCCACGTGCCGCACTTCTTCTCTGCTGATTTTCATCGTCATGGTGATGGATATCCTGTTCTGGGGTGTCTTTGACCGGGGTCACTCTTACCACAGGAGGGAGCGTCAAACAATCCCCGCGGCAACGCCGCGAATTCATGGGAGAGGGGTTGTTTCCTGCCCCCCGGACCTTACGACCAGGCGCTTGCGGTTGAACAGATCGTACGAGGTGCGGCGGTGACCGGGCAAGACTCCAAGCAGCTGCCCGGAGCGAACAACCTTCCCCGGCGGGTCGTCACTCATGGCCGGAGAAGGTTTCCATGGTGCGGCAGTCATGGAACGCCGTCAGCACAGGGCTCAGCCCGGACACCCGGCAGCTTTCGAGGAGCTGGTAGGTCAGGGCGTGCACCCGCGCTTCCTCGTCCTCCCGTTCGGCTGCCGTGCTGTCGAACCGCTGGAGGAATTTGGCAAAGCGGATCACGTGCACCAGCTCATGGATGACAATGTAGAGGGAGAGCGGGAAAAGGTGAATGTTGGCATCCCGCTCGATGGCTCTTCGAATGACGTGATCCTGGAGGCAGATCTTGAAATAGTCGCCGCTTTCACTCCCGCGCAGGCGTTCATGCGGGTTTCGGGCATAGCGATAAATCTGAGCGAACGCCTTGTCGGTGATCTCCTCTTCCTGCAGGGAGCGGAGGGACTGAATGTCATACCGATACCGTTTCCACTGTGATGTAGATATCTTATAGTGCTCGCTCAACAGTTCCTCGGCGATATCGATGGCCTGCCGTAAGACAGCGATTTCGTCCGGGTAGAAAGGAATTCGTTCTGCCAATTCGATCTTGGTCGTCATCGGATCTCTGTAGTAACAGCCGCTGCTGGTCGCACGGCAAGAACCCCACTGGCTGCCCCCCTTTCTATTACCCAACAATTGGCATTTTATCAAAAGGTTCTTTAGAAACGCCGCGGTCTGAGAAGCTTCGCCAACAATCCGGGCTCTAACCGGCGGGTGGCCACAGGATCGGGAGTATGGCTACGGAGATGAGCAGTGCGAGAATGGTAAGGGGCAGCCCAACCTTGACATAGTCCATGAAACGGTAGCCGCCGGGACCCATAACGAGCAGGTGGGCGGGGTGCGACAGGGGGCTCGCAAAGCTCGCCGAGGCCGAAATCGCAACGGTCATCATCAGTAAGTGCGGCGAGATTCCCAGAGTGGCGGCCGTGCTGAGGGCAACCGGAGTCATCAACACCACCAGGGCCGCTGTTGGGATCAGCTGTGTCCCGATCACGGTTACCAGAAAAAGGGTGGCAACAACCCAGCGGGGGCCGAGATCACCAACCGCGGCCATCAGGGCGCCAGCTCCCAGCTGTGCCGCTCCCGTGTTTTCGATGGCAGCTCCCAACGGCAGCATACCGGCGATCAGGAACACAACTTTCCACTCGATGGCCCGGTAGGCTTCCTCCATGCTCAGACAACCGGTGAGCACCATCACGGCCGCTCCGGTCAGGGCGGCAATGGCAATGGGAACAAGTCCGAGGATCGCACTCAGGATCACCGCCAGCATAATACCGGCGGCGAGGCGCCCCTTTTCCAGACGGGGCGCCCGCGTAGCGGCTTCATCGAGCACAATGAAATCGGGATCGCGGGCCAGAGGCTCCAGGTTACGGCGCGGTCCGTACACCAGCAGGGCATCCCCGAACTGCAGCGGCAGGTCCTGCAGCCCGGAGCGATAGACCCGCCCCTTTCGCCAGATGGCGAGCACGCTGATGCCGTAGCGCTCGCGGAAAAGGAGGTCGGCAAGTGTCTTGCCCACCAGCGTGGTCCTAGGGGAGAGCAACACCTCAGTTCCGCCGATTTGCTGGGACTCGAGTTCGGCTACCAGGCTGGACCCCTGCTGCGTGATCTCCAGTTCCTGAAGGCCCTCGAGCACTTCCAGGTCGCGGGCCGAGCCCTGCAGTACGAGCAGATCGCCCGCCTGTACGGTTTCATGGGGCGACGGCATACACCTCAGATCCTCGCCCCGCACGAGCCCCACTACGGTTAGACCGAAGGCATTCCCCAGGCGACTTTCGACCAGGTCATGGTCGGCCAGCACCGACCCCGCCGGCACGCGTACCGACAACAGCTGAGTGCGCTCCCAGACCAGAGCGCCCATCTCATCCGCCCCCACAAAGTGCAGGTCCTTGACAAAGCCCAGCTCGGCCAGCTTCTCCAGGGCTTCCCGTTCCCCTTGCAGCATCAGCCGCTCACCATCTACCAGCCGGTGCCGCCGCAGCTCCTTCACCTCACCTTCGATCGGACAGTGCAGCGCCACCACATGCACCCGATGCTCACGCCGTAACCCGCTCTCCTCCAGGGTCGCCCCCAGCAGGGGCGACCCCTCGGCGACGATCCCTTCTGCCACCTGCAGGCACTGTGCGAGCAGACGGGTGACCGATTCGGATGACTCGACCTGGAGGTGATGACTGGCGTGATAGCGCTGCAGGTGGTCGGGCCGACCGTGCACAATGAGCGTATCTCCTGCCTGCAGGAGCTCGCTCGGGCGGGGAGCCAGCATCAATACCCCCTTCCGCTGAAGCGCCAGAACCGTCAGGTACAGGGCGGAACCCAGCCGACTCTCAGCCAGAGTGCGGCCGTCGAGTGGCGATCCTCCTGGGATGTGCGTGGTGAAGATGTGCGTATCAAGCTCGTAAGAAGCACCAAGCGAGCCGCGGGTGCTGGCGTCGACATCGCCGGAGCGGTTGGGAAGGAGGTGTCGGCCGATCATCACCATGAACGCGATGCCCGCCGCGACGATGGCGCCGGTGATCGGCGTGAAATCGAAGATCCCAAAGGGACGGAGACCGGCGGTTCGGAGCGCGTCAGTCACCAGAATATTGGGTGGGGTGGAAACTCCGGTGAAGGGACCGCCGAGGAGGCAGCCGAGTGCCAGCGGCAGGAGCAGGCGGGAGGGTGGGCGACCGCTGCGTCGTGCCAGGTCCATCGTCGAGGGGAGCAGAATAGCGGCCACCGTGACGGTGTTGATGAGTGCCGACAGCAGGCTGGCGGCAGTCATCAGAGCAATCATAAGCGTTGCTTCGCTGCCCTGGGCGAAGCGTCGCAGCGGCTTGCCGAGCCGACGGGCAATACCCGTGCGCGTCAGCCCTGCCGACAGGATGAACAAAGCCCACACAGTGACCACTGCGGGACTGCTGAAGCCGGCCAACGCCTCCTGCGCCGTGACCAACCCTGTCAGCGCCAGGGCCGACAGCACCAGCAGCCCCACCACGTCCACCGGCAGCCAGCCGCCAAGAAACAGAACGAGGGCCGTCGCCAGAATCGCGAGCAGGATCACTACCTCGAACGTCATAGTGGATTCCCTCCAGAGATTATCACGCATGTTGGGCAGGTCTCTCCTGCCCGCTCATTCCATCATCCCACCAGTCTGGCCTCAGTATACCTGAATAAAGCCCAACTCAGCCACCAACGAATCCCGCGCCGGCCCAGTTCGCAGTCAGACTCCGCCCGAAATAGTCCTGGGATAGACTGAAGGCCCACACCGTCGTCAAATATCGTTTCCCTGCAAGTGTGGGAACTACGGCGGTCCGACCTACCAGGTTTTCCGCCAGACCCGCGGGGAATGGCCACGCGCTGTTGGGAGTGTCATTGCCGAACAGGCAACAATCCAGGTTCACCGGCATTTGGTCAGTGAGACTTCACGGACGGAACATCGCTTCTGGTCTTCATGGCAGTCGTGCTGAGTGACGGCTGATTTGCCGGCGCAGAGGATGAAACATTTGAGAATCGGTATGTTTTCCCTGCTATTGCGGGTGAGCTCGGCTCTCTTGTCTCCTATTGCAGAAGCAGCAGATTGATAGCAGGCATAGCGTCTCTCGGCCTGCACTTGGCAGAGATGAACCCAATGGTACTGGCACCTTTGCTCTTATCGACGCTCTTCACCTGGAAGGTCTTACCCTCCCCGACCGTAAGAACAAGGCTACCGGTCAGAGATTCCCAGATTCCATCGCCACCTGACACTTCAAAATGGTCATGATAAGGCCAATTGCTGGCAAGTTTTATTGAAACCGACGTTTTTTCAAGAGGCGTCTCACCCATAATCGATACCCCAAGGGTTGGAAATACAATGTTCATGTCAGATACCCGCCTCCGCGCCGAAAAGGCAATCGTTGTCGGATCATCGGGATGATCATAAAAAAAAGGAGCATCGTACATGACCAAGTTGGTGCAGAAGGGGTATGCATACTCCTGGATTAAATTGCTTCCCATGACTATCCATCCGTAAGGACTACTATCCCCAAGATAGGTTGCGCGGCTGTCGTCAGCACTATCCACATACACGCTCCTTTCCCATGAAGGGCCTCGAATCTTTGTGGCAAGGAACACTTCCCTCATCACCCCCATGGCACTTGCGGCGTAAAGCTCTGCCGGCGAAGCCACGCTTCCTTTTGGTGATCCCGGCGGCAAGTTTGCGCTGGCGGAAGATGCCCAGATGTAGTCTTCATTGAAGGTAGGGTCCATATAAACCCACTTCGCGAGTTCAGGCAGGTAGAAGGCACAGGTGTCATGTCCTACAGTCGAAACAAGGATGCCATGAATACTGATACTTGCTGCTAACGCAATCAGCATTTCTGCCTGGTAGGTACACAGGACCGTCCTGTAAACTTCCGGATCATTCACATTTTCTGTCAATTTCTTTATTCGATACTCGGCTGGGCCGATTTTTTCCATCATCGGATGGGCTTCACTGCCATCGAGGTTGAAAAGACGATTGAGCATTTTATAGCCGTTCAGTCGGTAACTCGCCCAGAATTTTGAATCCCTCTCCCAGCGTCTTTGCCCTTTATTGAGACCATCGAACATAGCCCAGTCCCAGCCAGGGGGCAGGACATGTGTGTTCTTATGGATATCGGCATGGAATGGAGGGTGAGGATGAATGGCCATGCGGGCGATCCAGTCACGCAACACCCTGAGCTTCCCAAGATTGGTCGAAGGATTTCCATAAACATAGAAAATGTCGTCAACAAGTGGTCTGACATAGGAGAATTCAGGACGCCGAAAATCGTCACCGAGGTACGACATGTCAGCCGGCTGAATGCTGGATCCGAGATTGGACCTGGAGATAAAAACGTCACACGCACTGCCCATTAAACTGATTTCTCTCAGCCTGGATTGCGCCATATTGTCCTGTTCCTTCGCGCTATGCGGTAGGGATACGGCGGGGCCTGCACCATGCCCGCCCCTATCGGGTTCGATTATCCTGATCTTGGCGGGTTTCGTTTTCTTCGGTGCCAGATGCTGCTCACGAAAGAGATAATACGCTGCTCCTGCGGCCTCATTCCGCGTCTCAAGTGCAGCTGCCGATAAACGGGTTAGATCACCGGTATCCAGGCTCGGTTGCACCTCAGTGCCACCGCAGGTGTTTCCGCAAAGCGTCAATATGAAAGCAAACCCCAATGCCAATATGCTTAACCGTTGCTTCACTTTGCTGACAATCCTTTTCCGGCCCACCCTTTCACGACTCGCCCGCGATTTCATCTCAAACAACTGTAGGACCCGACGAGGCGTCCGAAGTGGAGCCCGTAATACGTTGATAAACGATCATGCTTCATATATTCATCAACCGCTAATTTCCAGTGACCCAACTCATGGGTTAGGTAACAGATTCTTCTGGCCTGAACATCACAGTCCCCTATTTAACATAAAGCCTCCGAATTGTTGGATACTTAGGGGATTCAGGGAAGGGAAGGGCAACGGCAACATCCACAGTTTTTCCCAGCGACATTGCCGTCAAAGCTGCCGCCATGACTCGATTCTGTTCCGTGGGGTTAGCCGGATTTGCCTTAAACCATTGTTTACCGCCATTAAATGCCGCATTTCCCAGTTGGACCATAACACCAGAACCGGCAGTCCCAATACTTTCAACAGTGCATGTATACCATTCGGCATTAGCTTCAGATGTGCTGATCAGGAAAAGAACGGACAGCACCGCAGTCAAAACCACCGTTTTCTTTGTCATGATCTCATTTCCCCCGCCTTAATTCCTCTAAACAGGCAATCTATAAACCCACTCGTTTTGAAAACACTACCATGCCGGCAGCACCCTTTGTGAAGCACTTTTCATCTGCATGCTCTTGTCAAGAACGGTCCATTGTGTGGTCCACAAACTCTTACAAATTCCAGAAAAACCTGCAAGCAGGGGTTCTTACCGAAACCTGGGAATTCCCGGAGATCAGCCCGGAGGGTAAACCTTCCAAGGACCCTTCTCCCTCAATGTCGTTGAATCAGGGGGTTCGGAGAAGTTCCCGAGCGGGTATAAAGCCTGCCTACCATGCAGGACAACGACCCAGGCAGGGGCGGCCGGGCTTCATGCCCGCTTGCATTCTTCGGCCTAACTCAATAGCATGCCCTCCTCCCTTGCAGGTCAAGGAAGGTGCCGTGAGTGACAGACGGTCCATCATCTGCCTTAATCCCAAGGGGACCGGGAAAAACCACACCAACCGCAATGCCCTCCCTCCCCCGCTTGCAAGGCAACAGCAGCTGCTCGGTTTGACGGCAAATCAGTACCGCCAGGAATAACCCTCCAAAGCTACCGACCTTCGGTCAAGGAGATGTCACGGAAAAATGTCCGTAAGATGTTGTTCATGAAAGGTTTTTTTGAGTCGGGACGACTGGATTTGAACCAGCGACCTCTGCGTCCCGAACGCAGCGCTCTACCAAGCTGAGCCACGTCCCGACCAATTCGCTGAGCCTATTAACAGAAATTCCCACTCCTGTCCATGATTTTTGAGCTCCCAGCTGAGAGAGGGGTTCTTGAAAACCCTGACATGCAGGGCAATCGCATGAAATTCCCACAGCGGAGGAGAGCCGCAAGCAAACCGAACCACGGAGACACGGAGGCACAGAGGAGATTCCTCTTTTGTCCGGCTGGGAGACGACAGCCGGGCAAAAGGGCTCCGCCTTCGGATGATACATAGTCAATTGGCCAGGCGTTTTGTTCCTCCCCTGAGGGTGGGCACATTAAAGTTGATGAGAAGCCCAACCTTGAGGCCTGTCAGTTTGAGATAGGTGAGGATGTATGGCACAGAGAAAGCCTTGTTTCTACAGATCGGGAGGTCCCGATTCCTGGAAGGCCTGCCCTTCGGAAGGAGACTTTGCCCGGCCGTCGTCTCCCGGCCGGGCAAAACTATTCCCCTCCGTGTCTCTGTGGTTGGATTTATGATGCATAGAA
>JAPXSS010000063.1:0-19105 GCA_033812955.1 Syntrophobacteraceae bacterium
GCACAGTACCTCGGCCAGCTGAAAGCGGGTGCCAAGATTGAAACGTTCATGAACTGAGCGATATGGAGAAAATCCGTTTCCGGGAAGCCGATCGCCAGCAGATGCAGGCCTTCGGCATTGATGAAGCCCAGGTGCGTGCCCAGCTCGAGCTCTTCCGGCAGAACGCCTCGCTCGTTGAGCTGTGCCGGCCCTGCACCCTGGGTGATGGGATTCATCGACTGGACGCGGCCACCATCGAGGCCTTCCACCAGGAGCACCAGGAGGCTGCCGGCAAAGGCCGCTTTGTCAAGTTCGTGCCGGCATCCGGGGCGGCCACCAGGATGTTCCAGTCGCTCCTCCAGATCTATCATCTACCTCATTATCTGGACCCCTATGAACTGTGTCGGAAGGCAAAATACGGGGTTGCGATAGCCCTTGATTTTCTTAGATTTCTTGACGGTTTGGAGCGATTTGCCTTCCGCGATGATCTTGAGGGGGTGCTGGAGGAAGATGGCCTGGCGCTCTCCAAGCTCGTCAGCGACCGGGAATACCGCACCATTCTGGACTATCTACTGACTGATCGCGGTCTGAATTACGGCAACCTGCCAAAGGGCCTCCTGAAGTTTCACCGCAATCGGGATGGATGTTGCACCGCCTTTGAAGAGCATCTGGAAGAGGCTGTCCAGTACCTTGCCGACCGCAATGGGACCTGCCGCCTCCATTTCACGGTATCGCCGGAGCATGAAGCGCAGTTCCGAGTGCTCCTGGCGCAGGTCCGTTCCAGCCATGAAGCGTGCCATGGGGTGCGGTACGAGGTGAGCTTTTCGCACCAGCGCTCCGCCACCCACACCGTTGCCGTCGATATGCGCAACCGGCTCTTTCGAGACCGCTTGGGCCGTCTCGTCTTTCGACCCGGTGGCCACGGGGCACTCCTCCACAATCTGCAAGGACTTGACGGCGACCTGGTCTATATCAAGAACGTCGATAACGTGGTCCAGGATCGCTTCAGAGACACTCTCGGCTCCTGGAAGCGCATCCTCGGTGGATTCCTGGTAACGCTGGAAAAGGCTGTTCATGAACGGGTGCGGGCCTTGCGGGCCGGGATCGTCGCAGAGTCTGTCGCGCGAGCCGAAGCGTTTGCCCGCGATCAACTCCTCGTGCAATTCCCTCAGGGGTATGCCCAATGGCCGCTCAGCGACCGGCACGGTTTCGTCCTCGGCAGGCTGGACCGGCCGTTGCGCGTCTGTGGGGTGGTGCAGAATGTGGGCGAACCGGGTGGCGCACCGTTCTGGGTCAAGGGCGCCACGGGTGAATGCTCGATCCAGATTGTGGAAAATGCCCAGGTCGATGCCACTTCTCCGGAACAGCTGGCGATCTGGAATTCATCCACCCACTTCAATCCGGTCGATCTCGTCTGTTCGGTTCGCAACCACGAAGGCAAGCCTTTTGACCTGAAAGACTATGTCGACCCTCATGCGGTCTTCATATCGAAAAAGTCCATGGAGGGTCGCAGCCTCAAAGCTCTCGAACTGCCGGGCCTCTGGAATGGTGCCATGGCCGGCTGGCTGACGGTGATCGTGGAGGTCCCCAGGATCACCTTCAACCCGGTCAAGACCGTCTTCGACCTCCTCAAACCCGGGCACCAACCGGAATAGAGCTCTGCTGCGGTGATCAAGCGGTCGCGCTCGACCGGCCCGAGGGAGCCGGCGGGAATTCCTTTGCGGACTTGCTGCCGAGCTTGCGGGCCACGGCGGCAGGGGCCGGCGGACCGGACATCCTGATGCTGGCCGACTTTTTCGTGCTCAAGTACGCTGAGGAATTCGGGAAAGATGTGAAGCGGATTGCCACCAGCGCCATCGACCTGCTCATGGCCTACCACTGGCCGGGGAATGGCGCTGAGCGCGAGGATTTCCTGGTGACCCACCGGGAACTCCCTTGGAACATAACGGAAGAGTGATGCGAGGCGGGCGAAGGCCCATGGCTTGAGGTGTTGAGGATGCGGATAGCACTGGTACAGATAGATCCCCTCATTGGGGATTTTGCGGGGAACCTGAAAAAGATTGTGGCGTTCATTGAGCAGGCCAGGAGCAGGGGGTGTGATCTGGTGGTCTTTCCTGAAATGGCGCTCATTGGCTATCCGCCGCGTGATCTGCTCGACAAACCGAGCTTCGTGCGGGCCAGCCTGCGATCCTGGGCCGGAATTCAGGAAGCGAGTTCGGGCCTTGGTGTCATCTGTGGGGCGGTGTCGGAAAATGAAACAGCCCCAGGCAAACCATATCGGAATACGGCTCTTTTTTTTTCCGACGGCAAGCTGATTGCCCAGGCTCACAAACGGCTGCTGCCATCCTACGATGTCTTTGATGAGGAGCGCTATTTCGAGCCCGGTGACCAGGCCGTCACGGTCGACTTCCTGGGTGAGCGGCTGGGACTCACCATTTGTGAAGATGTCTGGAATGTTGCGAATTATTTGCCGCGGCCCCTGTATCATTGTGATCCGGTCCGTGAAATGCGGGAAGCCGGGGCGGATACGGTGATCAACATCTCGGCGTCGCCCTATCACGTGGGAAAGGTGTCGTGGCTCAGCGGTTTGTTGCGGATCCAAGCCGCCAAGTCGAATCAGCATATCGTCTACGTCAACCAGGTTGGCGGCAACGACGAACTGATTTTTCAGGGGCACAGCATGGTCTGGGACCCGGCGGGGAGACTTGTTGCCAGCGGCGCTGATTTTGCGGAAGACCTGATCGTCTACGACACCAAAACGCGCCAGGGCGATTTCCACCATGCGAGTCTGGGGCCTTCCGAAGAGGTGATTGAAGCGTTGGTCCTGGGGCTGCGCGACTATGCCCGCAAGACCGGCTTCAAGAAGGCAGTGGTGGGGCTGAGCGGGGGAATCGATTCGGCTCTGGTGGTGTGCCTGGCGGTGTTGGCGCTTGGGCCCGAAAACGTGTTGGGGGTTGCTGTGCCGGGCCCGTACAACCCCCCGGAAAGCCTGACTGATGCCCGGGAACTGGCGGCGCGGCTGGGGATAGCTTTTGAGGTGGTGCCGATCGGTAGCCTCTATATCACGGCCCTCGACACCTTGGCGCCGGTTTTTGCCGGACTGGCGCCGGATGTGACCGAAGAAAACCTCCAGGCCCGCCTGCGCGGCCTCATTCTGATGTCACTTTCCAATAAGTTCAACCGTCTGCTCCTCAGCACCAGCAACAAGTCGGAGGTTGCCGTCGGCTATTGTACCCTTTACGGTGATATGAACGCTGGTCTGGCAATGATTGGGGATGTTCCCAAAACCACTGTCTACGAGATCTCCCACACCTTGAATGAACGCTATCACTGGATTCCCGAATCGATTTTGACCAAGGCGCCGTCGGCCGAACTGCGCCCCAACCAGACGGATCAGGATACCCTGCCGCCCTATGAAACGCTCGATGCCATTCTGGCGGCTTACGTGGAAAAGCGCCTGCCCGCCGAAGAAATCGTGGCGCAGGGTTGGGAGCCCGGTCTGGTGCAATGGGTGATCCGCCATGTCGACCAAAATGAGTACAAACGCTGGCAAGCCCCGCCGATACTGCGGGTGACCACCAAAGCCTTCGGCATGGGCCGGCGCAATCCTATTGCGCATGGATATCGGGAGCAGGGGGGGCGGAGTGCAGCGGTGCCTGAAAGAGCCCGGTGAATTTGGTGTGGGCTCTTTTTTCTGATAGACCATTATTCAAGAAAAAGTTAATAGTACCAAATTCTTGTGGGATATTGAGGTGAGGGCCGCGCAGGGCTTCGAGAGAGCTGTCGCCGGCTGGAGGATTTCGAAGAGAATCGGGGCACCCCACCGGTTTTGATTGATTCCGGGCCATAGCCCCAGAAGGTCATGTTCTGCGCCATGAATGCGGTTGCACCGAATCCTGCTCAAAGCATTTTGTTAGTCGATGACGAACAGGCTATCCGTGATATTCTGGTCGAAGCGTTGCGGCTCATGGGGTATCATGTGGAGACGGCCGGAGATGGTCTGGAGGCCGTCGAGAAGATTGAACAGGACGATTTCAGCATCGTCATTACCGATATGATGATGCCACGCATGGACGGTATGGAGCTCATCGAGTACCTGGTGAACAACCGTAAAGGGATTGACATCATTGCCATCACCGGCCATACCATGAACTATCAATACACTGATGTCATCGCCGCCGGGGCTGCCGATTTCATTGCCAAGCCCTTTACCATCAATGAACTGGAAGCCAAGCTGAAACGGATCTTCCGGGAACGGTACCTCCTTGAAGAACTTGAGCGGCTCGCGGTCAAAGACCCTCTGACCGGTTTGTACAACCGCCGCCTGTTCGAAAAGACCGCCCGCAAGGAGGCTAACAGGGCGGCTCGGTATAACCACCCATTGTGCCTTTTCTACATCGATATTGATAATTTTAAGGAATACAACGACCATCACGGTCATCAGGCGGGTGATCAGGTGCTCAAGGAAGTGGCCGGGATCCTGACCACGGTCGTCCGGCAGAATGTTGACAGCGCCTATCGCTTTGGGGGTGACGAATTCGCCCTGCTGCTCCCGCACCTCACCTGCGAGGGCGCCAGGAAAGTCGCCTCCCGCATTATCAAAGCCTACAACCGTCTTCAGTTGGAGCCCACTCATCTCTCCATCGGGGGGGCGCTCTATTTGCACAAGACCGACAACGTTGACCAAAACCTCGACGATCTGGTGCGGCGCTCTGACCGAGCACTTTTCTTTGCCAAGCACAGTTTGGGCGGAAATGGCGCCCATTTCGATGAATAATCCACTCTTAGGGTGGCTCAATAGCGTTTTTCCTTTCTTTTTTTTCTCTTGAATCGTGACTTTCTCGGGCAATCTTTTGCACGTTTCTGCTTGACACTCCAAAACCTCTCCTTTATATAGGGCTCACCCTCGATGGGGGGGCTGGCCGAAACAGCTAAGCGATGGAGAATTCTAAAAAAATATACCCAAGTCGGACTCGAACCCGGGGGCACTTTTGGGGTTGCGCCGGTACTCCAAGCTGTTGGAGCGATAATGAGAAAAGGTGATAGCTTGCAAGGACCAGGTCTTCAAAAGGAAGGAGGTGGCTGCCATGGGTGCGGTTAAACCTGAATTTGGCTTTGGAGTCCATCTGATGCTGGATGGGTATGGCTGTGACCGGGTTGCCCTCGAGGATATGAATCTCATCTACAACTTTCTGGATGAATATCCCGATGCGATGAACATGACCAAGATCATGCCGCCCTATGTCTTCCGCTATAACGGTTCGGTTCCGGAGGATTGGGGGATTTCGGGGTTTGTGCTCATTGCCGAGAGTCATATCAGCATCCATACCTTTCCGGAGAAGCACTACCTGAGTGTCGACATGTTTTCCTGCAAGCCGTTCGATACGCAGGATGCGGCACGGGTGATAAAGGACACCTTTCGAGTCCAAAAGTGCGAAATGAATACCCTGGATCGAGGCCAGGAGTTTCCCAACAATATCCAAGCATCGGCCCAGGTGGTGCGGATGGATCGGATGTTGCTGCAGCGTTCTCGATGAGACTCAGGAAATGAGCCATCTTAAAAAGATGGGGTCCAGGTTCGTGCCAAGCCTGGGACCCCATTCTGCTTTTTTGGGGCAGCGGACCACCGAAGAGGCGTTTGCCCGAGCGCGGGCGGTAATTGTTCCGGTACCCTACGACGGCACCACGACCTTCCGAACCGGTACCCGGGAAGGACCGCGGGCAATTCTGCACGCCTCGCGGGAGCTCGAATTCTTTGATGAGGAAATGGGCAGCGAGGCGTACCGCCACGGTATTGCAACCCTGGAAGAGCTGCCGGTAACGGTTTCCTCACCTAAGGACATGGTGGGGCTGGTGCGGGAGGCGGGGGAAGAGCTTTTCGCCCTCAAGAAACTGCCGGTATTATTGGGAGGCGAACACCTGCTTTCTCTGGGAATGATCGAAGCGGCGGCGGCGCGCTACCCGGAGCTGACGGTGCTGCATCTGGACGCTCATGCCGATCTCCGCGCGGAATACCAGGGAAGCAGTTACAGCAACGCCTGCGTGATGCGCCATGTGATTGCTTATGCGTCCCTCGTGCAGGTGGGCATCCGGGCCCTCAGCCAGGAAGAATACGACTTCATTCAGAGCCGTCGCATCCCCTGCTTTTTCGCCTACCGGCTACAGCAGGAACCGGCACTGTGGGATGCGGTGCTGGATGAGCTCGAAGGA
Source organism: Syntrophobacteraceae bacterium (assembly GCA_033812955.1). Classification (GTDB taxonomy): domain Bacteria; phylum Desulfobacterota; class Syntrophobacteria; order Syntrophobacterales; family Syntrophobacteraceae; genus JADGQM01. Next base: position 6,190 of record JAPXSS010000063.1, read on the forward strand.
TTCGTCTACCTCAGTATCGATCTCGATGTCTTCGACCCCTCGTGCATGCCGGCCGTCGGCACTCCGGAACCGGGGGGACTCGGCTGGTATGAGGTGGTGAAGCTATGCCGTCGGGTCGTCCAGAAGTGTACCATCGTTGGCTTCGATGTCATGGAACTCCTCCCTGCCCCCCAGAGTGTGGCTCCCGACGTTCTTGCCGCCCGCCTGGTCTATAAGCTTCTATCCTACATTTTTATGGACAAGGTCTGAGCCTCTTGTTAAATACGGTTGCAGGTGGGCAAGAATAACACAACTGCAACCTGGACAGTGGCCTCAAACAGAAAAGAGAGCGGATTGGAAGAGGAGTCGGCCAAAGGCTTTCGACATTGGCTCAGAATGTGTCTTCGCCGCCTTGCCAAGGTGGAGGACAACGACAATATCGAAAGAGAGATACAACAGCTGATTGACGAAGGGGAACAGCAGGGCCTGATCTCGGAAGATGAAGGGGAAATGATTCAAGGTATCTTTTCGTTCCGGGATACCATTGCCCGGGAGATCATGGTGCCGCGAACCGATGCCGTCTTTGCCAGTGCTGAAACTCGACTGTCCGATATCATCCAGCTCATCATTCAGAGTGGTCATTCCCGGATTCCCATCTTCGAGGAGAATGTCGACAACATCATCGGCACGGTTCATGCCAAAGACCTCCTCAGTCATTACGGAATTGCCGACCTGGACGTCCGGGAGATTGTCAGGGTTCCCTACTTCATTCCCGAGACCAAGAAGATCAGTGAAGTCCTGCATGATCTGCGGGACAACAAGTCCCACCTGGCCATCGTCATCGACGAATATGGCGGCACAGCCGGCATTCTGACCCTCGAAGACATCATTGAAGAAATCATCGGCGATGTAATGGATGAGTATGACGCCGACCAGAAGCTTCTCGTGGAACATGACGACGGGTCCATCACGGTGAACGCCAGGCTCGATGTTGAAGAGCTGGAAGATTACCTGAACGTAGAGTTTCCCGAAGGCAAATTCGAATCGGTGGGCGGCTTTGTGATCAGCCTTCTGGGGCGGGTGCCAACCGCCAACGAAGAGCTCAACTATCATGACCTCCAGATAGTGATCGAAGCGGCGAGCAGCCGCAAGATCGAACGTATCCGCATTCGCAAAGTCACCGGCGACGATGTTGAAACTTGAATTGGCTTGCCGTTTCACCTTTTCATCCCTTCCGCGATTTTTGCCTCGATCAGGATAGATGTCGAAGAACATGTGGATGAGTCTCCTATTGAGTGGTGCGAGCGGGGTTTTGCTGACGTTCGGGTTCCCGAAAATCGGCCTGCACAGCTTTGCCTGGGTAGCCTTGGTGCCTCTGCTGCTGGCGGTGCGCGACCGAACCGGACGAGAGGCCTTTGGGCTGGGCTGGTTTTGCGGATTGATCCATTATCTTGGTACGCTCTATTGGATCACCATCGCCGTCCATCAGTTCGGCGGCATCCCCCAGTCCCTCGCCATCGTTGTGCTGGTGCTGCTCTGCGGCTATGTAGCACTCTACGTCGGTGTTTTCGCTCTGGTTGCACGCTTTTGGCAGGCTCATCCGTGGTGGCGGGTGATGGGCCTGCCTGGGGTGTGGGTGGCGTTGGAACTGATACGGGCGCATCTCATTACCGGTTTTCCCTGGGCCAACTTGGGATACACTCAGACGCCTCTGGAGCCGCTGATTCAGGTGGCCGACCTGACCGGAGTCTACGGAGTGAGCTGGCTGGTGGTGTTGAGCAGTGCGATGCTGTCGGCTCTAGTGAGGCGGTCGCGGAGTGGAATGGCCGGGCTGCTGCTGTTTGTAGCCTGCTTTGGAACGGCCTGGGGCTACGGTGTGTGGCGGCTGGAAGTGGTGGGCGACCGGCAAGATGTGGCTACCCCATGGACGGTGGGGGTGGTTCAGGGTAACATTGATCAGAGCCAGAAATGGGACCCGGCTTTTCAGGAGGCGACGCTCAAGCGCTATGAGGCGCTGTCCCTTCAGGCCAGCAGGAACAATCCCGCGCCGGAGCTGCTGGTATGGCCGGAGACCGCGGCGCCCTTCTTTTACCGTAGTGAAGAACGGCTCACCGCCGAGCTTAACGCCATCGTTACGGCAACGGGAATTCCCCTGCTGTTCGGGAGCCCGGGTGTGACCCTGGTAGAAGGCGAACCGTGCTTGCAGAATCGGGCTTACCTGGTGAATGAGGCAGCCATTCTCGAGGGGGTTTATGCCAAGCAGCATCTCGTCCCCTTTGGCGAATATGTGCCGCTGCAAAAGCTCCTGTTTTTTGTGAGTCGCCTGGTTCAGGCGGCCGGGGATTTCGTGCCGGGCGACGACCCGTCCCCTCTCATCCTGGGACGTCAGCCCTTCGGAGTCCTCATCTGTTATGAGGATATCTTTCCCGAATTGGCGCGGGCTGCGGTGGAGCGAGGGGCAACGGCACTCATCAACATTACCAATGATGCCTGGTATGGAACCAGCAGTGCTCCCTATCAGCATCTGGACATGGCTAGGTGGCGGGCGGTCGAGTTTCGGGTACCGCTGATCCGCGCGGCCAATACCGGGATCAGCTCGATCTTCGATGCCACCGGTCGCGCGTGTGGTGCCATATCGTTGAACCGGGAGGGATTCCTGGTGTGTTCCGTGCATCCTTTTCGCACGCTGACGTTTTACGCTAAGTGGGGAGACCTTTTTGCCTGGTTGTGTGGTTTGGTCACGGCCGGCGGGTTGCTGTACGCGCTGCTGCGGCGACGGTCCTTTCCCGCTGTTCCTGGAAGGAGGATATTGACATGACAACCATCGATCTTGCCGAACTCAAGGGCACCCTGAAAGAGCTTTCCCAGCGGGTGGTGAATCTCGGAGGCCATCTTTGACATCCAGGGAAAGCACCTGCGCTTGGCAGAGCTTGAAAAGGTCCTGCTGAAACCCGATTTCTGGGAGAAGCCGGAAGATAGCAAACATGTGCTCAAGGAACGGTCCGACCTCCAGGAGATTGTCCAGAAGTGGCAAGAGCTTGCCAGTGACGTCGAGGAGTGTGAGTTGCTCCTGGATATGGCGGTTGAGGAGGCCGATGAATCAACCCTCAAAGAGGTTTTCACCGAGGTCCGCACCCTGGGAAAGCGATTCCGGGAACTCGAATTGCACGAATTGCTCAGTGAAGAAAATGACCAGCGAAATGCCATTCTGAGCATCAATGCCGGTGCGGGCGGTACCGAAGCCCAGGATTGGGCGGGGATACTCCTGCGGATGTATCTTCGCTGGTGTGAGAATAAGCAGCTGAAAGTCGACATGGTCGACCTCCAGGAAGGGGATGAAGCGGGTCTTAAGAGTACCACGCTCACCGTCGCCGGTCCCAATGCCTACGGCTTGCTCAAGGCTGAGTCGGGGATTCACCGTCTGGTACGGATTTCGCCGTTTGATGCGAGTGGTCGGCGCCATACCTCCTTTGCGGCCGTCCTGGTGTTCCCGGAAGTCGATGATCGCATCGAAGTGGATATCAAAGCGGCGGATCTGCGCATTGACACCTATCGTGCCAGCGGAGCGGGCGGTCAGCATGTGAACAAGACCAGTTCGGCTGTACGGATCACGCATCTCCCCACGGGCATCGTGGTCCAGTGCCAGAACGAGAAATCACAACACCGCAACCGCGAAATTGCCGTGAAGATCCTGCGTGCCAGGCTCTACGAAAGGGAACGGCGGGCACAACAGGATAAACTGCAGGAGCTTCACGACAATCTGGATGAGATTGCCTGGGGCAGCCAGATCCGCTCCTATGTCCTGCAGCCATATCGGCTAGTGAAAGACCACCGCACCGGGTTTGAAAAGGGCAACATCGAGGCGGTGCTTGATGGAGAACTCGACGATTTCATCGAAGCCTACCTGTTCCATTGCCTCACCGAGCGCGAAAAGGGGCGGGCGGTTTAGGTGGGGCGGTGGTCGCGAACGAGGCCGACGAGAATGAAGGCTGGCGTAACAGTATTGTGCGTTCGCGATGATTGCGGGTTACCGTTATGGCGTTTTTGTCGCACCGTGCCGGGGACGGCACCGACCTTGACTCGTTTCCCGTCGCTGACAGCGTGGGATCGGGCCTGGTTTTGGCCATTGCGCCTCATCCCAGGGCATCCGACGTCACTCCGGCGGGTTTCAAGGTTGGAATCCATATTTTCGCATACCCACGAGGTCCCCGGCCACCTGTACGCCGGGGCGCCGAAGAGTGTCATCCTGCTTAGGGGATGGAACTGTAGAGTTCTGCAAGACGCTCCGTTGAATGAGCGATCATCGTTTATGGTTGTGAGCTGTTGACGAGGAGGACCTGCTATGTGGTTGATGAAAGGGCTGTTGTTGTTGGTGTGTAGCGGTTTGATTCTTTCAACCGGCAATTTTGCCATGGGAGCGGGAGAGAAGATGGAACAGACGGGAAAACGCATGGTGACCATGAAGACTTCGGAAGGGACAATCCGCCTCGAGTTGTGGGAGGACAAGGCCCCCATAACCGTCAAGAACTTCGTTCGCTATGTCGATGAAGGGTTCTACAACGGCACGGTTTTTCATCGGGTGATCGACAATTTCATGATTCAGGGAGGTGGTTTTACGGTTGATATGGTACAGAAGAAACCACACGAACCGATCAAGAACGAAGCGACCAATGGTGAGAAGAATGACGTGGGCACCATTGCCATGGCCCGGACCAATGTCGTGGACAGTGCCACCTGCCAGTTCTTTATCAACGTCAAGGACAATGAATTCCTGAACCACCGGGACACCACTCCCGCAGGATTCGGCTATGCGGTCTTCGGCAAAGTGATCGAGGGCATGGAAGTGGTGGATAAGATCAAAAAAACCCCAACCACCAACGTCGGTCCTCACCAGAATGTTCCCGTGAAAGCGGTGATAATCGAAGCGGCCAAAGTCGACAATTAGGCGGTCATCGTCAAGAGGACGAGTTCGTAGGCAATCTCAGCAGGCAAAACATGATGGCCACTGCGATAAGGATTGCGCGTACGCTGAAACGCCCTCGGAAAAGCGAATAATTCTTGTGAAGGAGCAGGCAGAGCAGGTCGAAGGCGGTCAAGCGTATTTGATCGGGAAGAACGAAAGAGGGCTTTGGCGCAGGTAATAGTCCATGACCACGTTATACTCTGACAGGCCGCGACCGATCAGTTCCAGGGTGAAGAACGCGTCCGCAACGGACAGCAACAGGATGCAGGTGAAGAGCAGACCATTTCTATGCCGGTCCTGACGCGGACCGGCGCGTCTTCACCGCTCTCCAGGCTGCCCCCCTGCTGGGTGAGCTCAAGCAATGAGGCTTTGTGCTGCAGAGCGCCTGCGACGAGCCCGACACTGTGACCCGCCCTCACCTGGAAGATACCAGCGACCGCCACTGGCCGCTCTCGGTCCTATATCCAGGGCGTGAGCGAGATGTGGCTCAACCTCATTGCCGAGATCGCGCGCCAGCCCACAAGCGGGAAGCCCCCCGCCGATCTTGACGAATTGCCTCACTTTTATGAGCAGCTCAACCGGGTCATCACACAGCTATGGTAGCAGGAAGGGCAGCACGCCTTCCTCCATCACCTCAATGCCCTCTTCGGTTATGAACCGCTCATGGTTCGGGAACGGTGCCCGATGAACTTTTGATCCGGCGGCCGCCTATTTCTATAGCACACATAGCGAGGCGAAAGTTCGGTTCCCTTACACATGTTGCGTTTCACTCCTCTCAACACAACCTACCATCCTCGCGTTATGGCCGATCCTCTCCGTAGGTTGCGTTCAATGAACATGAAACGCAACGGCAAAGGGAACAGCAAGACAGCTGCCCTAAGCGTCCTACGACTTATGGCGCACTGCTAGGCTTCGATGGGAGTGACCATCAGCGTCACACGTCGGTTGAGCTGCCGTCCGGCTTCAGTATTGTTGCTTGCAATCGGCCGCGAGAGGCCGAGGCCTATTGTGGTGAGACGCCTGGCATCCACGCCGCGAGCCATAAGTGAGTCTGCCACAGCCCTGGCTCGTTCTTCAGAAAGGCGCATGTTGTAGCTCTCTGAACCCTTACTGTCGGTGTGGCCCTCGATGGTCACGCGGGTTTCCGGATAACGGTTGAGGATCTCGGCGATGCGGGCGAGTTCGTCTGAGCCGCCCGGCTTGATCGAGGACGACCCGGTGTCGAACAGCACATCGGATTTCATGGTGATGGCCAGGTCATTCTGGTAGCGCTGCACGGTTGTGCCTTCACGGCCCGCTACAGCTAATTGGAGGTCCTGCTCTTGCCTGTCCATATAATTGCCGATCATGCTGCCGGCGATACCACCCACTACTGCTCCGGCAGCCGCTCCCAGGAGGGTGGAGGTGGTATTCCTGCCAATCGCCTGGCCTAACAGAGCGCCCGTAGCCGCTCCCAAACCGACCCCGGTAGCCGCTCCCTTCTCCTGGCGCGTCATCGGAGTAGCACAAGCCGATACCATGAACGCCATCGAAATCCCCAGAATCAACAACCTTCTGTTCATTCCCCTACTCCTCCTTATAGTGTCTGAAAGACTGAAGTCCTGCCTCCAAGGTTTTCCAAGCAGCGTAGCCACCCTCTCGCCCGAACATGACCTGATTCAGGGAGACGGTTGCGCTCGGAATGACCATTCATACGCTCCGCTCAGTTCAAAAAGAGTGTGCCTTACATAACAAATCCAAGCTCTGATGACAATCGCAAACGGCTGGAGCCTTATAGGGACCATGGTTCTGCCGGAGCTGACCAAAATCGCTCGAACTCATTTCAACCCGGTTCAGGCCACCAAGAACACAAAGAACAACAAGATACCACTCTGTCCGTTGCGTTCCCCCAGAGGCATCGAGCGCCATCAATCAACTGTTGAACCATCGGCTGCCGCGGGCTATCAGTAAGCTCCGTGCGACTATGCGGGGTAAGAAAAAAGGCCCATTCCCGACCGGGGAATGAGCCCTTCATCTGCAAGTCAGCGCTCCGGGGGATTCTCAGGCAACCACCGGCGGCTTCAGGCCACTTCTTCTTTGACCGAGGTAGCAATTTTGTAAAGGATAGTCAAAACCAAGAATCCTGTCGCCCAAACCCCGATAGCGATCATGATCTCAGGGATGGTGGGCGAGTATTCCCGAACCTGTTCGAGGGGGTTGGGGATGAAACCGGCGATGACCAGCCCCAGGCCCTTTTCCAACCACATCGAGAAGAAAACGCAGGCACAGGCGATCTTGAGCTTCTTTTCGTTCCGCTTGGTGTTGGGGTTGAGCAGCAACGCCAGTCCAGCTATCGCCAGGAGTGCGAAGAGCCACATGAAGGGCACCAGGAAGCGATGGCCTTCAAGCCCCTTGAAGAGGTAGACCAGCGAGTGCATATGGCCGGGAATCTGGCTGTAGAATGCGGTGAAGAATTCAAGGCCGACGAAAAAGATACTGATGATCATGGCGTAAGTCATGATCACGGACAGTTTCTCGATGGCTTCCTGACCCGGATCGAACCTGGTGAGCTTCTTGACCATATAGGCCAGCAGGATCAGCAGGGCAGGGCCGGAACAGAAGGCTGATGCGAGAAAGCGGGCGGCCATGATGGCGGTCAACCAGTAATGGCGGGCGGGAAGACCGGCGTACAGGAAGGCCGTCACGGTATGGATGCTGACGGCCCAGGGGATCGAAAGGTAGATGAGCGGCTTGACCCAGTTGGAATAGGGCACCCCTTTGCGTTCCGCTTCGAGCACGTTCCAGCCGATCAGAATGTTGAGGAAGAGATAGCCGTTCAAAACGACCATGTCCCAAAACAGGATCGAGTTGGGGCTCGGGTAGAGGAGAACGTTCAGGAGGCGCATGGGTTTCCCGAGATCGACGATGATGAACAGGAGGCACATGGTCACCGAGGCCACTGCCAGGAATTCACCCAGGATGGTGATGCGCCCGAAGACCTTGATGTTGTGCAGATAATAGGGCAGGACCACCATGACAGCCGAGGCGGCCACACCGACAAGGAAGGTAAACTGGGCGATGTAGATTCCCCAGGAGACGTCCCGGCCCATGCCGGTGATGGTGAGGCCTTTATTAAGCTGCACCAGATAGGTGGCGAAGCCCAGCCCGATGAGCACCATCAGTCCCAGGAGAAAGCGGTTATATTTTTGGCTTCCAGTGAAGGCTCTTTCAAGCATAACCCACCTCTCAAATGATGTAATAAACGCCGGGGTCAGTCCCCAGTTCGGGTTTGCGGCGGATGGTAAAGTGGTTTGCCAGCAGCTTCCGCACTTGTGAATTGGGATCCTCCAAATCGCCAAAAGTCAGTGCACCCACTTTACAGGCTTCAACGCAGGCGGGGGGCTTGCCCACGGCCAGCCGCTCATCGCAGAAATTGCACTTTTCGACCACCCCGCGCTCCCGGGTGGGGAAGGTCATGTTCAGGTCGGTCTTGATGAAGTCGCGGGGCTCCTTCCAGTTGAAGCTGCGGGCACCGTACGGGCAGCCGGCCATGCAGTAGCGGCAGCCGATGCAGCGGTGGAAGTCCATCATGGTGATGCCGTCCTCCCGCTTGAAGGTCGCCTGGGTGGGACACACCCGCACGCAGGGCGCGTTCGCGCAGTGGTTGCATAAGACCATGAAGGGTTTTCCCTTAACGTTTTCAGGCATGTAAAGGCTTTCCTGGCCGGGAAAGGCATGCTCATAGTGTTCGGTCCAGAGCCATTTGACTTCTTCCTTAACGGAACCGATCTCAGGGACGTTGTGGGTGGCGTGGCAGGCAAGGATGCAGTCCTCGCATCCGGGCTTGCCCTTTTCCCAGCACTTTTTCATGTCCACGACCATGGCCCACCGCTTGCCGACCAGGGCCTTGGGATCAGGGGTCACTTTCGGCACGTCAGTTTTCCCCATGGCGTTGGCAACCGGCAAGGCCCCAAGCCCCAAGGCACAGAGTCCGCCGAGTTTCAAAAAGCTTCTTCTGCTCTCTTCCATTACTTGGTCTCCTTCGGGGCGATGTGGCACGTCCAGCAATAAGGCACACTGTCCAACTTAAGGCCGGTATAGGTGTGACACTGGTCGCAGAACTGGCTCTTATTTGAATGACAGCGCATACATTCGTTCTGCAGACTCATGTTGTATTGCTTGCCGTCCTCAGCCACGTAGATCCGTTGATTGTTCCGCACCACTTCCGTCCGCCAGTCATTCAAGAGCTGCATGTGGCCGGTCCGCATGTCGGCTTTGGGCATGATGCACTGCTTCACTTCCATCACCTGGATCACCGGGGTGTCGATCTTGATCTCCGGCGGAGGAGCGGGCTTGCCCATGGCGTACCATAGGGGGAAGGTGATCAATCCCAGAAAGACGATGAGCCCCGGGATGATTTGTTTGGCATTATAGATCTTCATCTTCGCTTTCCTCCATGCCGGCTAAGGGTTCACCGCGAAGGTCGGTGGTGCGCTCCGTTTCACCCTCCATCACCATGGCGTTCGCAACCAGTTCGTGAAGGCCGGTGACCTCTACGCCGGGCACCCAGTAGTTCATCGAGGCGGTGAGCACTGCCCGGTCAATGGCGCAGATGCAGGCCAGCATGTTGACATCATGCTTTTCCTGCACGTGCTTGACGGCATTCGCTCGGGGGAGACCCCCGCGCATTCGCATTTCCATGTACTCGTCGGTATTCAGGCCGGAACCCGAACCGCAGCAGAAGGTCTGTTCGCGAATCGTGTTGGGCGGCATTTCGTAGAAATGGTTGCACACATTCTTGAGGACATAGCGCGGTTCCTCCAGAAGTCCCATCGCTCGAGCGGGGTTGCAGGAGTCATGATAGGTCACCCGCAGATGGTCGTTGCGGCTGGGATCCAACTTGAGCTTGCCATGGCGGATCAGGTCGGCGGTGAACTCGACAATGTGCGCCATCTTGGTGCTCCGGGCATTGTCGAAGCGAGTCCCGGTGATGGGGGAAACCGGCACCTCAAGAAAGTCGGCGGGACCGTTCATGGTGTCCATGTACTGGTTGATCACCCGCCACATGTGACCGCATTCCCCGCCGAGGATCCACTTAACGCCCAAGCGCTTGGCTTCGGCATACATTTTGGCATTCAGCCGCTTCATGGTCTCATGGGACGTGAAGAGCCCGAAGTTCCCGCCCTCCGAGGCGTAGGTGCTCCAGGTGTAATCCAGCCCGATTTCATGGAAGAGCATCAGGTAGCCCATGAGGGTGTAGGTGCCTGGGTCGGCGAAGACGTCACCCGAAGGGGTGATGAAGAGCACTTCCGCTCCCTTCCGGTTGAACGTCGGCTCCACTCGAACCCCGTTGATCGCTTCGATCTCGTCCACGAAGAAGTCGATCATATCCTTATAAGCGTGAGGCTGAATGCCCAGATGGTTCCCGGTATGGTAGCAGTTGGCGACCGGCGCGGCGACCCAGTCGATGTTGCAGCCCACCAGGTTAAGCAGCTCGCGGGCGATGATCGTGATCTCCGCGGTGTCGATCCCATAGGGACAGAAGAGCGAGCAGCGACGACACTCAGTACACTGAAAGAAGTAGTAGAACCATTCCTTGAAGACATCGATGGTGAGCTCGCGGCTGCCGGCAAGCTTGCCCATGAGCTTTCCGGCGAGGGTGAAATCGTTGCGGTAGACCGAACGCAGCAGCTCCGCCCGAAGCACCGGCATGTTCTTGGGGTCACCTGAACCGATAAAAAAATGGCATTTGTCGGCGCAGGCTCCGCAGCGGACGCAAATGTCCATGAAGAGCTTGAAGGATCGATACTTGTGCAAACGCTCTCGGATTCCCTCGAGGATGATTTCCTTCCAGTTCTCGGGAAGCTTCCAATCCTCGTCGGGCGGCGACCATTCTCGGGGGTTGGGTGCATCGACCGCAGCAAGGCTTTTCGGCTTGGCGGCATAGCACCAGGTGCCCGGCCGAAAAGTGACGGGAGTCTCCATCCAGCCGGTCTGGGGCGGTTTGTGGTCGATCGTCAGTTCATGTGGTTTTGGGACTGTTGCCATAGCTGTTATTGCTCCTTTTCTACGGGTAGTCCGGCTTCTATCATCTTTTCCCGGAAATGGTCCTCGTATTCCGCATAGGTGTGTATTTTCACCGGATAATTCCACGGATTAACGTGCCTGACCATGCGGCTGTCGTTACGCATGTTTCTGGTCGGACTGAGGAAGACTCCTCCAAGGTGCATCAGTTTGCTGAAGGGGAAGTAGGCGAACAGGATGCAGACCAAAAAGAAGTGAATATAAAAGAGGACGCCGATGCCCTCCGGAACCGTCGGGTGGAAAGCGGCCAGCCCCATTGTCAGTTCCTTCACTTTCAGGAGATCAACCTTGAAAAAGTATCGCATCAGGACGCCCGTGGTGCCCATGGCCAGGAGCAGAAAGAGAGCGAAGTAGTCAGCGGGCAAAGAAATGTACTTCATCTGGGGAATGACCACGCGCCGGATAAAGAGATAGGTCACCGTCACCAGGAACAGAGCATCGGTGAGGTAGACTCCGGGAAGTCCGATCTGCAGGATCCCGTCCAGGGTTTCCGTCATGTGGACAAAACCCGGCACCGGTTCGGCGAAGAACCGGAGATGCCGGATGAAGATGATCAAAAACGACCAGTGGAACAACAGACCCGCCAGCCACAGCCATTTTTCCCACTGGTAGGAAAGGTTCGGCCCGTCGCGCAGTTCCGTCTTGGTGTTGCGGAACAGCGATCGGAACAGCAGCACCTCCAGCGCCATCCTGCCGATCACCCCGAGGGTGGTGGTGGGGTTGTCGAGCTTGTTCTGTTTGATCCATGATAAGGGAGTATACTGTTGCCCTGCAGTTGTCGGAATACAGAAAGGAACCGGGGAGCGTGCCCAGTCGAAAATCCGGAGCACAAACCCGCCAATAAAAGTGAAGATGGCCAGATAGGGGATGATGACCCCGAACAGATAGTAGAGACCGAGCCCCTTCACTCCCAGGAAGACAACGGCAATGAGCGCACCGACTACTATTAGCGAAAACTTAATGCCCATTTAGCAATCCCTCGCATCCAAAGAGTAACGTTTGTTATTGGTTAAAGCCTTCAGGTTCTGCTTGCTTCTCTGGAATATCGGCCAGCAGATTGGCTCTCTGCAACAGCCGGTTGGTCCGGTTCCGGTACTCGTTGAGGCGCACTTCAAAGAGCCTCTCCCGACATTGAGCATAGGTGTTGAACGCTAGCAGGGCGAGTTCGTCGACCCTGGCGTCAAAAGCGGTAAGCTCGGAAGAGGAGACTCGATGCTCCTGAATGTCCTGCTTCAATTCCTCCCGGACAATCGGCTTCAACAGGAACACAAAGGAGATCGCCTGAGCCGGCGAGAACTCCTGCACCGCCCTGATCCGAATGATGTGGTCCAGATGCGGCACGAGCTTGTCGGGTTCCAGCGAGTGCAGGAATTCGTCATAGACGGCCTGGATCCCGTGACGGATGGTATGGCCTACGGGATTGGCAAACTGGTTCGATTCCTTTTCGAGCAATCTGGCGGTTTCGGGGGCGTATGTGCCCACAATGCCGGTGAACCACTTCTTGACGATGGCGTTGCGATGGTGCGATAATAGCTCGTAAAAACTCATAATCCTTCGGATTCCCTTGGCGATCACGGCGATCGCGGAGCTGTTGATGGAATGTCACATGCGCACCACTGGCGATTTATCCCCTCCTCTCTCATTGAATTAGCGCCGGAACCACGTGCGCGGGAACTGGAAGCACCGGAAAAATTGAGCAACGGCGGTACAACTGCTCGAAGTGAAGCAACGTAAGCAAGAAACTGATCTGTTAGTCGAAATGGGCAGACCTGTCAAGACGGAATCCAGGGCAATTGCATGAAATTCTGCTTGACAGAGTGACTTTTTTGGTAGCCTGATTTTTTCTATGCATCATAAATCCAACCACAGAGACACGGAGGCACGGAGGGGAATAGTTTTGCCCGGCCGGGA
>JAPXSS010000064.1:0-18235 GCA_033812955.1 Syntrophobacteraceae bacterium
GTGATATCCCCAGGGTTCCAGATCCACATACAGCCCTGTTTTCAGCATCTGGCTGCCATTCCGGCGGTATTCCACGCCGGTTATCAAGTCGCGCAGGAGCCATTCGTCATTGGCCAGATCGGTCCATGGAACGCACACCAAGCCTTGGGACTGCATGTCGGAGAGGTTCACGACAATCAGGCAGCGTGCCGCATCCTGCTGCCAGCACCAGGCGATCAGGTTCAAATAACTGATATTGTCCGGCCACCCGCTGCGCTCGCACAATTGCCAGCGCCCCTGAAAAAGGTCGCCCGCGCGGAGAGCTTGCAATAGATCCTTATAAAAACAACTCAGTTCGATATCTACCGGTTCTGCCGGACGGCGGGCGAGGAAGATGGGTACTTGGACCCGCCTGCCTTCCAATTGTCCTTCTTGAAAGAGTCTGGCTCCCGGCAGGGTCGCTGTGACCAAGGCTGCGGCACGATGCCGGGGGCCGCTGAAGGTCGCTGCAGCGCACGGTTCGTCGTGGTTTTCGAGGAAGCGCACCAGCTTGTCCTGGTAGGCAAGTTCCGCGGTAAGGTGGAACCGCACGCTTTCAGCGCCGTCATTTTTGAGGCGATCGTAAAGGCGTTTGTCATAACAGTAGTCGAACCCTTGCTGCTGCAGTTCCCATTCGAGGTCCCAGTAGGCTTCAGCGATGAACTTGAAGTCAGGGTGCACGGCTTTGATGGCCGGAATGATCTCAAGCCAGTAGTCCCTCACCGGGCTGGTGCCCGCTCGATCTCCCCAGGTTTGTTCGAAGATGGGGTTCATGACCAGCATGGCCATGTCGCAGCGCACCCCGTCACACTGGTCGGCAATACTGGCCAGCGTTTCGGTGGCGGCAATTCGCAGCGCTGGTTCGAAGGCGTTCAATTGCAGCACATCAGGCCAAGGCAGAAAGTGTGGGGCGCGGCCACAGGCAAAGGAGTGGCCCGCCAGTTCGAGACAGGTTCCCACGTTGCGTCGCTCCTCCTCATTGGCCGGTATGAAATACTCGGGATGGTCAGTGACCCAGGGGTGATCGGGTCCAACGTGGTTGGGTACGAAATCGAGGATAAGGCGCATGCCGCGCTCTGCCAGTTTGCGGCGGGCGACCGCCAGCGCCTCGGGGCCTCCCAGGTGGGGGTCGACCACGTAGCGACGTACGCAACAGGGCGAACCCACGTTATCCTCCTCCGTGAAATCAGGCAGAGCCCGCCGAAAGTCCTCCTGCAAGTCGGGATTGGCGTTGGCGATGCGGGTCCCCGCGGGACTGCGCTCCCATACCCCCATGAGCCACACCGCGTCGAAGCCCAAGGCCGCGATGCCGTCCCACACCGGTTCAGGAACCGCAGCGAGGGTCAGGGGAGACCGAGCTTCGCCGCCGAGCTCAGCCAGCCACACCCAGGTGTTGATTTCATAAAACATCGGGTATTTCGGCCAGCCGTTCATTCTTCCCCCCCTGTTTGGCAGGTTGCCCGAGCACCGATATCAAGACCGATTCTCATGATCAGCTCGGTCTCATGGCCCTGGTTCTATCGTTAGTGCCCAGCGGGTTCGCCCGTTTCCGCCGATCTTGTTCTTGTTGGAGCGCCTCAGCCAAGTGCCACGTATCAAGGCGCTCGCAGGGGGCCAAGATCCCGTTTCGCACGGTACCCTTGCCCCAGCTTATCAGCTTGAGCTCGAGGAGCGTGCTGGTACCGCTGGTTGGCAAAATATGGAAGCCAATGTAGCATATCCTTGAATATTCAGAAAGGTTCAAAGAAGCTTGTTGACGGCAGCCCCTCATGGGCTGGAAAACCTGGTCCCAGCTCTCCGAATGGTATGACTCCTCCACTCGAAACAGCCCCTGTTGAAGAAGAGAGGACAACACCATCGAGATTCTCCTTGCACCGTAGTCTGGAAAAGCGTTTTATGGTAGCGACGTTGGTGAAACCATTTAGTTGGGCAAGTATCTCGCATGTTTTCTAAAAGGAGGAGGTCATCATGCCGTTGGGAAACCGTTTAGCTGCTGAGTTTATCGGAACCTTTTGGCTGGTTTTCGGTGGTTGTGGCAGTGCGATCTTTGCCGCCGCTTTCCCGGATGTGGGCATCGGGCTGTTGGGAGTGTCTCTTGCTTTCGGACTGACAGTGCTCACCATGGCTTTTGCCATCGGCCACATCTCGGGCTGTCATCTCAATCCCGCGGTGTCGGTGGGGCTATGCGTCGGTAAGCGCTTCCCGGCGTCCGACCTGCTCCCCTACATCATTGCCCAGGTGGTGGGGGCGGTCGTTGCTGCCGCGGTGCTTTACGTGATCGCCACGGGAAAGGCCGGGTTCTCACTCACTGCCGGGTTTGCCGCGAACGGCTATGGAGCCCACTCACCGGGCGGCTACTCGATGCAGTCCGCGTTAGTGGCGGAAGCGGTCTTAACCTTCATGTTCCTGATCGTTATTCTGGGCTCGACCGATGCGCGGGCGCCTCAAGGCTTTGCCCCCATCGCCATTGGACTTTGCCTGACCCTGATTCACCTGATCAGCATCCCGATCACCAACACCTCGGTGAATCCCGCCCGAAGCACGGGCCAGGCGATCTTTGTGGGAGACTGGGCGGTGACGCAGCTCTGGCTGTTCTGGGTCGCGCCGATCATCGGTGCCGCCATCGCCGGGATAGTCTACCGGGCCGTATCGGCAGAGAAATAATAGGGTGAGGGCAGGGAATCCTGGAATTCCCGCCCAGACTGAAGTGCGAGCTCATAGGGGGGCCGTGCGGTTCTGTTGTTTTGCCCTGGTTTTTGCCTGGTAGGTTGCCAGCGATTCGCTGAGGGTCTCGATTTTTGCCAGCAATGCAACTCTCTGGCAAAAGTCTTCAGATAACGGCCGCACCTGCTCCCCTTTACCTTCCAGGAGCAGACGGATCATCGCCGACAGAAAGTCCTTAAGACCTGTCCATGCCCCGTGAGCGGAGCCCGCTGCCTCTTATGCTTACGGCTCATCGCGGATTGACGGCTGTCGAATCCTGGCGGGCCTGGCGGTTTATCACGCTAATCCGTGCTGAGCCCTTTATTGAGCAAATTACCGATGGGTTTGTCGAGGCCCTCAACGGCGTCCTGAGGGCCATCATGCGCATCGCTTTCGGATACAGAAATTTTCACAACTTCAGGCTCAGGGCTTTTGCTGAACTCGGCACCTCTCACGCTAATTTACGATGAGCCTTATTTCTTTGAGGACTGACGGGAGTGCTTGAATGAACCCTTCCGAGGTGCAGAATGTTCTGAGCAGGGCTGTCGTGCCCGAACATTCGGTGGTCTTCATGGAAGCCATGTCGGGTGGCAAGGCGTTCCTGGTTGGTTCCTACCTGTTCGTTGCGGCCGAGGACTGGCTGGTGGCGGTGGGCTATCCGCTTTCAGGAGATGAGCCGTCGTCGGACTTCGAAGAAGCTCTGGCGGAGGCGCTGCGGGAGACTCGAGCCACCCGGTGCTGGGCCGTCTCTCCGCGTCTGCCCGCCCGCTTGCAGCCGCACTGCACTGGTCGCGATCACTATTACACCCTCGCGGTCGACACCACCGTGCCGGGGCGTCTCCAACGCCAGGCGGCGCGGGCGGCGGCATCGCTCATGGTGGCAGAGGGGACTGTCTTTACCTCGGCCCACCGCCAGCTGTGGGCCGAGTTCCTGGCGCGCGTGCCCCTTCCTCCCAATGTGCAGGAACTCTTTGCTCGCACCGAACAAGTCCTTTCTCAGGCTCCCGGGGTGGTCTTCCTCGATGCCTGGGACGAGCAGCACCGGCTCGCTGCCTGCCTGCTGCTGGACATGGCTCCAGGCCGTTTTATGAGCTATCTCATCGGTGCTCACTCACGCCTCCATTACACTGCCCATGCCTCTGACCTGCTTTTTCTGGAGATGCTCCGACTGGCGCAACGCGAGCACAAGGAATTGGTGCACCTGGGGCTTGGGGTGAACGACGGCATCCGCCGTTTCAAGACCAAGTGGGGCGGGATTCCTGCCATCTCCTATGAAGTGGCGGCTTGGGAGGAACGAACCGGCGTTCGCGGCGATATGATCGAGTTCATGCGGGCATTGCGGTCCATGTCCTCAGAATCAATGACAAAGCGTGAATTCCTGGCCAGCCTGCCCCGGCAGCGACGCTTCGCCATGCTCTGGGAACTGGAAAAACATGACCGCTGCTCCTGGATCGGTGGGACGGCTCACTTTTTCAGCTGCAGTTTCGAGTATTCGTTTCGTGAACTGTTCGAGCGGGTGGAGACCGTCCTTTTCGAGGGACCTCTCGATCAGATGAGTCTCGACCGGGTGCAGGAGGTGGGGCGTAGTCCTACCGACGGCAGTCAGCGTCTCATCGACGTTCTGACGGAAGAGGAGGTTCGCCGGTTGGAACGAGTTGTCTGTGGTCCGCAGGGGGGGTGGGCGCGGCTACTGGGGTTCAGTGCTTCCAAGCCTCCGGAGGTGCGTTCTCTTCTTGCTGAAACCCGGCCCTGGATGGCTTTCTTTTCGCTCTGGACCAGTTTTCTGGCGCGTCACGACTGGCATTACTCGGTGGATCTGGAAGCGTGGCGGCTGAGTCGGGAGATGGGCAAGATGGTGCGAGGGATGGAGACCATCGACGAACAGCTCGAAACCCTGGAGAGCATCTCTGTCCAGCGAATTGTCACGTTCTTACGCCAGTGCCATCACTGGCGCAGGTATTTGAAACGCAATGAACGCGCTTACCTGCGAGGGGATGTGGAGCGCATGATGGGGACCAGTGTCGAGTTTCCGACCCGGACCGAGCTGGTTATCAACCGTCGCGACGCGAGGTTCCTGGAGCGGATGCAACCCTTTCTGGAGGCAGGACGATGTGCCGTCCTGGTCGGCTCGGCCCATCTGCTCAACCTGCGCCCCATGCTTGCCCAAGCTGGTTTTGCGGTGAGGAAGAGCCGATGATCGGGCCCGATCTCCTGGCGCGAGTGACCGTGGCGGCCGTGATACCGGAGCAGATCTTACCGTATGTCCGCGCGGTTTCGGGGAGAACCCCGCGGCTCATAGGAAACTGCGTCGGGTTTGCTTCCGAAGGGGAACTGGTGCTGGTTGCCTATCCCCTGCATGACCCTCGGGATACTGTGGCCATGGAAGATGCCGTCAGCGAAGCACTCACGAGTCGGGGGCCCGGTCGCCTCACCGTCATTGGTCCGGCCAAGCCCTCGGCGGCGCCGGTGGAGAGCCACGTTACAGAGGACTGGTACTATTCTCTGCCAGTACCGCCACCCTCCCAGACCCAGAAACTGCGCAATCTCATTCGTCGGGCGAGTCGGGAGCTGACCATCGAGCGGGGTCATGAGTGCGGAGAAGATCACCTGGCCCTGATGCAGCGCTATCTGGTGGAGCGGCCACTGGCAGCCGGGACGCGCCTCATTTTTCAGAAGCTGCCCGACTACCTTGCCGCTTCACCGGGCAGCCTGCTCCTTTCCGGCCGACTTGTCGATGGGACGCTGGCCGCCTTTGTGGTGGGCGATTTCAGTGCCTTGCAGACCGCCTTCTTCATGTTCTGCTTCCGGGATTCGCGATTTGCACCTCCGGGCAGCACTGATCTGCTGCTTGCGGGACTCCTGGAAGAGGCCCACAAGCGCGGGCAGACGCTTATGAATCTGGGCTTGGGGATCGATGACGGAATTGCGTTCTTCAAGCGCAAGTGGGGTGCGATTGCCTTTCTTCCCTATGTGGAGGTGAGCTGGGTGACAACTCGACCGAGACGATCAAAGAAGGACCTTCTTCTCACAGGTGAGGATCGCATGCGACGAGCTGTGGTCGGCGGTGGCGGTGGATCCTTGCGTGAACCCGGCATCTGGGAGACGCTTCGCGAACGCTTCCTCGGGGTTCGGCGTCTCCTGGACTGCCTCCAGGTGGAGGTCTCCAGCCGCTGTCCAGGCCGCTGCAGGTATTGTCCACAGACGGTCATGAAGGAGCAGTGGCATGGACGTGACATGGAAATGGCCACCTTTACCCGGCTCTGGCCCTTGATGCGGCGATCGAGCCGCGTGCATCTGCAGGGCTGGGGGGAGCCACTGCTCAACCCTGCCTTCTTCGAGATGGCGGCCCTGGCACGCAAGGCCGGAAGCGCCGTGTCCACCACTACCTGCGGGCTGATCATGAATGAGGAGCTGGCTGTAAAGCTGGTGGAAAGTGGTCTGGATATTATTGCTTTCTCTCTGGCCGGGGTCGATGCCGCAACCAATGCCTCGCGTCAGGGGGTTGCCTTGGAGCGGGTCTGTGAGGCGATATCGCTCCTGCAGGCCGTGCGGAGGGCGCGCCAGGGGGTGCACCTGGAGATTCATCTCGCCTATCTCCTACTCGCCTCAAACATGGCGGTGGTGCGCGGTCTGCCGGCGCTCATGCAGCGCCTGGGAGTGCATGCTGCAGTCATCAGCACCCTGGACTATCTGCCGTGTGCTTCCTTGAAGTCCGAAAGCTTCAGCCTCGATGAGTCCGACAAGCTGGCTGAGGCCGCCTCCGTCCTGCGCGAAACGGAGTCCGAAGTTCGACGGCTGGGCATGGACTTCTTCTGGAGCCTGCCGGACCCGGGTGCTCCCGGCACGAGCTGTCGGGAAAACACGGCCCGCTCGCTCTTTGTGAGTGCTGACGGGTCAGTATCCCCATGTGTCTATTTGAACCTGCCGGTCGCTGACGGCCCTGACAGGAACCGCATCTTCGGGAATGTTCTGACTCAGGAACCGTTAGCCATCTGGGAGAGTGACCGGTTCCGCCGCTTTCGGGAAGGATTGGCTGAGGGGAACCCTGATCGGGCCTGCCTTGCCTGCGTCAAGAGATACGAAAGGTAAGGGGGGCGGTTCCATTGCCAGGTAGGTCCGGTTGGAGAGAGAATCCGGCTGTTTTCGGTATTATTGTTGTATTGTTTTTTGAAGTTTTTGCCGAAATAGATTTTGTGATATACTTACTCTTTTTGTCAGAAAGCTATCAAGGATGGGAGAGCACAAGCTTTTGGTGGTATAGGCCTTCGCTTTCGGGAGTTGCATGAATGCCGGCTAATCTACCCCCTATGTATTTCGATGCCGAACAGCGATTTCGCGATGCCAAGAGCCCGGAGTCCAAGATCGATGCACTGGAGGAGATGCTGACGATCACGCCCAAGCATAAGGGCACCGATAAGCTTCGGGCCGATCTGCGCCGCCGGATCGCCAAACTGAAGGAACAGGCACAACAGCGAAAGGGTGGAGCAAGACGTGATCAAGCCTGCGTGATCGAGAAAGAGGGAGTGGCACAAATTCTGGTAGTGGGGCCGCCAAATACCGGAAAATCGGCTTTGATTGGGGCCCTGACCAATGCCGCTCCAGAGGTGGCCGAGTTTCCTCACACCACCTGGAAAGCCACTCCGGGGATGGCTCGCTATGAAAACATCCAATTCCAGCTGGTGGACACCCCTCCCATCACCAGGGATTATCTCGAGCCCTGGATGGCGGACTTGATGCGGCGGGCCGACCTCATCCTGATTCTCCTCGATCTCCATGATGATCCCCTGCAGCAGCTGGAGGAGACCCTGGGGGTCCTTCGAGAATTGCGCATCCTGCCGCTCGGTGCCTCCCTGCCTGGTGAGCTCGGGAAACCACCGTTCCTCAAGAAGATGCTTGTTGTTGTCAACAAGGTTGACCAGGACGGCCATTATGAAGACTATCAGGCCTTTTTGGAGCTGGCGGAGCTAACCCTGCCCGGCATTGCGGTTTCCACCCGCACGAGGCGTAATCTGGACGCCCTGCTGCAAATCTTCTACGATTTGGCGGAGATCATTCGGGTGTATACCAGGGTTCCCGGAAAGGAACCCAACCGTGAGTCACCTTTTGTGTTGCCGAAGGAAAGTACCCTGGAGGAATTGGCCGGCAAAATCCATAAAGACTTTGTCAGTAAACTGAAATTTGCCAAGATTTGGGGCAGGTCAGTTTTTGATGGCCAGCTCGTGCAGCGCGACTATGTGCTCCAGGATGGTGATGTGGTGGAAATCCATCTTTGATGCAGGCGGACCTGTAAGCGCTGGTCCTCGACCGGGCCAAAGCGGTTGGTTTTGTCTGAAACCCACGCGAGAGGACGTCCGACAAGTATTGAGAGGATTGGCCCGGACGATTGACGGAGACTAGGATAGTGGTTAGATTTTTAAAGGAAACTTAGCAAGTTAGGTTCTATGTGCTCCCTCATTTTTCCCTTTGAAGGGAGAACGGCACGAGGTCGTTGGGTCAATTGGCACTTTTATTGCGAAATAAAAAACCCGTGAGTGCCTGACCGGAGGGAAACACCATGAAGAGTTACGGTTCAGCACAGTGTTTGCCTTTTGATTATTTGTTCGGAAGAAAGGAAACGCCAAGGGTTTTCGAGGACCTTGGCGAGGAGGAAGGTTTGACGGAAAGCTGCGTGGAAACAGAGATGATTCTGGGACGTCCGATGGATGATGAGCAGGAGCAAAACGGTATCGAAGATGTGCTCGATCGTCTTAAGACTGCATCGGATGAGAGTTATCAGGAAGAAGCAGCGAGTGGTGCGCCGGCTGGGACGGAGGATTTCGATGAGGATCATGTCACGTGCTACTTGCGAGAAGTGGCGGAATATCCGCTGCTCACCCAGGAACGGGAAATCCTGCTGGCCCAGACCATTCGCCGGGGCCAGGATCAGCTCGTCGAGCTTATCGAAGAAAGTGCGTCTCAGGACGCTTTGCTCCGCGAACTGGCCCTGAAGGTGAGAAAGCTCATCTGCCATGAAAAGAGCTTCCCGGGTGTGAGGGACAAGATCCTGAAGGTCATTCTGCGCACGCTCGAACGAGCCACCCTGGAGTTTCCGGCCGAGCCACGTTATGCCCAAATGCTGGGGCGCATCAGGACTATTCTCAATGGGGTGGACGGGGCCAAGCAGGAGATGGTCAAGGCCAATCTGCGCCTGGTGCTGAGCATTGCCAAGCGTTACCGGGGGCGTGGGATGAGTTTCGATGATCTGATTCAGGAGGGTAATCTGGGCCTTCTCAAGGCGGTGGGGCGCTTTGATCACACCAAAGGCAATCGCTTTAGCACGTATGCCACGTGGTGGGTGAGGCAGAGCATCATTCGGGGAATCTATGACAAGACGCGTACCATTCGGTTGCCGGTTCATTTCATTGAGCTGAAAAACCTGTTCTTCAAGGTCTTCTATGAGCTTCTGAAAGAGCTGGGAAGGGAACCTTCGCCGCAGGAAATCTCGGAGCGAGCCAACCTGCCGCTGGACAAGGTGCAGATGGTATTGACTTTGGCGGCTCAGCCGATTTCTCTCGAGACCCCCATCGGCGACGATGAACAGCGTCTTGGGGACTTCATCGAGGATGACCGCGCCGTTTCACCGGTGGAAGAATGTTCCGGCCGAGAACTGGCAGAGCTGACCCGCGAGCTTCTATCGACCCTGCAGCCAAGGGAAGAGAAGATCCTGCGGGCCCGGTTCGGGATTGATGGTCATCCGGCAGAAACTCTTGAAAAAATTGGGAAAACCTTCAGGGTATCGAAAGAACGGATTCGCCAGATCGAAAAAAAGGCTTTGAGGAAACTCCGCAATCCTAATCGCCAGGCTTGTCTCCGGACCTTTATTGAGTGACCGAGCAGGGCTCGGCGCCGATCAATCTGCTCATGTGGCTCCCTGTAAAGATTCTGGCTCTCCTTTGGGCGATCAATTTTGTACCCCCGGTCTTGACCTATCTTTTCGAGGATCGTGGGAACGTTCCTCTGGATCGAGGCTACTGCCTGGCTGATGGCCAGCCGCTGTTCGGCGCCCATAAGACCGTCCGGGGTCTTGTGGGCGGAGTGCTGGGGGGGGCGGTGGTTGGGCTTATTCTGGGGTTTCCCTGGTGGCTGGGGGTTGGAGCGGGTTTCCTGAGCATGCTGGGTGACCTCGCCTCAAGTTTCATCAAGAGAAGACTTGGAGCCGCCAGCGGCGATATCATTCCCGTCTTGGATCAGGGCTTTGAAGGCCTCTTTCCCTTGCTCCTTATCGGACCGGTCCTGCTGCTGAGTGCCCGTGAGGTGTTCCTGCTGCTGGTTCTTTTCGGGGTGGGTGCTTTCCTGGGATCGCTTTTCCTCAACCGTGTCCTCCTCGCCACCCCATTCGCCAATTATCCGCGAACGTTGCGGCCCCGCGTGCGCTTCAGGGAGTTTCGCTCGTGTCAGATCAATTCGGCGTTCTGGCGTTATTTCGTGAACTTCGAGCATGCCTTCTACTATCATATCTTCATGAAGACCGTGCTCCGCCTGATGGGGGTATACGAGCGAGGAAAGGAAAATGCGCTTCGGCTCAAAACCACCCGCATCACCTTCCACTTCCCCACTTTGCCCGCAGACTTTGACGATTACACCATCCTCTTTCTTTCCGATCTCCATCTGGACGGTCTGGACGGCCTGACGGAAAGGGTTCGGGAACTGGTGCGGTATCATCCGGTGGATTTGTGTCTGCTGGGCGGCGATTTTCGAATGGAGCATCACGGACCCTTTACCGAGGCCCTTGCCCGGTTCCGTTACCTGCTACCGGCAATTCGGGTGAGGGATGGCATCATCGGTATCATGGGAAACCACGATTGCCTGGAGATGATGAAACCTCTCGAAGAATCCGGAGTGACAGTGCTCCTCAATGACTCGCAGTCTATCGAAAGATATGGCAAAAAGATCTGGATTGTGGGGGTGGATGATCCTCACTATTTCAAGTGCCATGATCTAGACCGCGCTTTTGAGGGGGTGCCGGCAGGATCGTTCCGAATCCTTCTGGCCCATTCCAATGAAATCTACCGGGAGGCCGCGGCCTGTCATCCGCAGCTTTATCTCTGCGGGCACACCCATGGCGGTCAAATCCAAGTCCCGCTCATCGGTGCCATCTTTACCCACAGCAAAGCCCCGCGAAGCCTCTACTACGGTCCCTGGCAGCACGGCCGCATGCTCGGCTACACCACCTGCGGGGTTGGTGTTTCCGGCGTACCCGCGCGTTTTGCCACGCAGGGTGAAATCGTTCTCATAACCCTCAAGCGGAACGATCTGCGCCATTGCCCGATCGGCGCCCAGGCATCCTGGAGCCTTGCCGGAACCGAGCAGCAACAGGGATGAATCCCGACAACCCGGACTCGTCCGGCCGGACCTGAAGGGTTATCAGGTTCCGGTACCCTCGGTTCGCGCCCGCAATAACCCCGCAGCACCCGAAAATAGTTACAGGTATGCCTTCCTGCCGGAGTCAGAACGAGGAACCGCCGTCAGTCCGGTTTCTATCGTCGGAGATCGGTCGACGGCTGTTCTCCCAGAATGACCGTTACTCGACCGCGGCCTCCCGCCCAGTGAACGACTTCCATCTCTATTTGCGCACCCGGTCGGGATTGACGGATCTTGCGAATCACGGCATTGGCGTCGGCAACGCTCTCGCCATTGACCTTGACAATGATATCTCCGCCAACCCTGACGATATAGTTGCCAACCTGCGCGCGCGCGGTTGCCCCCTTGAGACCGGCCCTGGAGGCAGGGCTGCGGGGTGCCACTTCAACGATCATGGCTCCTGCCCGGACGGGTAATTTGAGGGCTTCGGCCAAGTCCGGCGAGAGCGTGAGGAGTGATGTTCCCATCCAGGGGTAGGCGTAGTATCCCTTTTCGATCAGTTCGTTGATGACTCGTTTGGCCACATCGATGGGAATCGCAAACCCGATCCCGACACTGGCTCCGGTAGGGCTGAAGATCGCAGTGTTGATGCCGATCATCTTCCCGGAAGAGTCGATCAATGGTCCTCCCGAGTTCCCCGGATTGATAGACGCATCAGTCTGAATCATGTCCTCGACCAGAGTCCCGCTGGAGGCCCGCAGGGTCCGCCCCACCATGCTGATCACACCGGTGGTGAGCGTTTGGCCGAGCCCGAAGGGATTACCGATGGCAATCACCTTCTGGCCCACTTTGAGGTTATCCGAGGAACCCATGGGGATCAAGGCCAGGTCTTCTCTCGGCGCGTCGATCTTGATCACCGCCACATCGGTATCAGGATCGGAGCCGATCAGCTTGGCCGTGTACTTCTTACCGTTGGAGAGGGTCACTTCGAGCTTGCGGGCGTCTTCGATGACGTGATGATTGGTGAGGATGAATCCCCGCGCATCGATGATCGATCCCGACCCGGCCCCCTGCCGGGGGACAACCGTGAAGAAGAAGTCCTGTTCCAGCACCGTGCTGGTAATGTTGACAACGCTCGGCGCGAGTCTCTGGTAGAGCTCGATGTTATTGAGTTCATCCTCGGTCAGAGCACTCGAGGGGCCCGCCACGAGCAGACCCAGCGACATGCTTGCCAGAAGCAGAAAAACGCGTTTCAAGGAATTCTGCATCATCTCACCTCATCGTTGCAGGGAGCATTCGGGGGCTACTCCAGGACCTTTAGCCCGACCCGGACCAGCACGTGGGCAAGCACTCCCGCTGCCACATCATCCATGACAATAGCCATTCCACCTTTAAGCTTTTCCTGAATGAAAGCCACCGGCCAAGGCTTCCAGATGTCCATCAGGCGGAAGCAGGCAATCCCCAATGCCAGGCTTTCCAGGGTCAAGGGCAAGCCGAACATGGTGATGAGGAACCCGACAAGTTCGTCGATCACCACTTCGCCCGGATCAATTCTGCCGATTTCGGCCTCCGCCACCGCGGCACAATAGCAGCTCAACGCAACCAGGATGATCAGCAGAAAGAAAGCCAGAGACTCTCCCAGGGCGTGCAAGAGGATGACGGCAGGAATGCCGGCGACCACCGTAGCCACCGTGCCGGGTGCCAGTGGGGCGCTGCCTAGGCTTCCCAATCGGGCGAGGGCCAGACAAAACGCCAGCCTATTCAGGGAACGATTCATGGAAAGGAACCCCCCGCAGGCAAGTCCATCACATCTTTCGCCGCACGTTCTGGGCGCCCAGCAGCTTTCCCGTCTTGAGATCTGCAATCATCTTGATCTTCAATTGTTTGCCTCGGCCAAGTGATTTGGCGGTTGGCGTACCCTCGATGGTCCCGCTCACGGGATCGAATCCTGATTTCGAGGCCTCGTCTTCGTTGAGGCCGGTAGCAGAGCAGCGACATCCAATCCAAATACCTTGAAGGCCTGCGCCCCGACGATGCCTGGAAAGGACCGGGAACCACCGGCGACCCGCCCCTGTTTGTTGCCGATATCCCCCAGAGGCGTGTGGGTCCAGCGGCTGCTCACGCGGTTGAAGAGCTCGCAGCAGTCGCCCATGGCGTAGATCCCCTCCTGGGACGTCTGCTGGCAAGAATCGACGGAAATTGCCCCGGTCTGGCCAAGGGAGAGACCGATTTCGATGGCCAAACGCGTCTGCGGCCTGAGCCCGAGTGCAAATAGAACCAGATCCGCTTCCAGGGCACCGTCATTGGTCACCAGGCACAACGCTGATCCTCCGCCGTTTCGCTCCACCGCGAGGGTGTGTGTGGGGGCGATAAAGGAAACTCCGTGATGGTCGAGTTCCTCTCGGATCATATCGGAAAACAGCGGATCCCAACGGCGCAGAGGCTGGTCGCTCCGGTAAACGACGCTCGTATCGAGACCGCGGATCCTCAGCCTTTTGCTCATCTCCATGGCAGTAAAGCCGGCACCGACGATGACAACGTTGCTGCAGCGGGTTTCTCTGACATGAGTTTTGATCCGCGTGGCGTCCACCAGGCTCTTGAGCTTGAAAACGGGCGCAGTTAAAGGTTGGGGGAGGATGAGCTCAGGAACAAATTATCAAAACTGGAATTGACCCATGCCAGTCTCAGGTGAAGAAGATGATTGAAACCATCCTCACTCCAACGCATGCCCACTCCCTTGAACCGCTGCTGAATCAGCCACTTGTATGCACTCTCCACCATTCCACTGCCGATCGGCAACCCGAGCTCTTTGAGCCTTGTATAGTCCATGTGCTCGCGATCCTTGTTCAGGTAGTCGTAGAGCTTGGAGAGAGCATCACGGCTCAACTCGGGGAGATCCTTTATGCACATGGCTTTCCGGATATTGCGGAGTACCTTCTCGGAACCTTCATGGCGAAGCATGTGCCTTGCTTGACCAAACCACGCCTTGGCCTCTTCCGTCGCTCCATCAAGACAGGCCGCGGCCGCTTTCCATATGTTCTGTGCCGCATGGTAGAAGTCCAAAACTCCCGTGGCATGCCGGGCAAAATGCTCCTTGAAGATGGTCCGGAGCCACCGTCCGCCATCACTTATCCATACCACCTGTTTAGCCGTGCGCATTCCCTGCCATATTGCCACGAAGCCCATACGCACGGCGAACATCTCGCTGCATCCCAGGACGGCAACCACTCGGCGATGCCTCAGGCGTGTTACAATCTTACCAGCTTTGTTGAGCCTTTTTCCCACACGAGCAAAAATGCCCACCTTCACCTCTCGCCAATCCACTTTACCGGCGGGGGATCCTGAGTGCGGCCGGAAGGGAGCCATCACTCCATCTGCTCACATGATAAGGGGCAAAGTGGCCACCCCGCTATCCATACTCTCCTCGGAGGGCTCTTCGCCTTCGGCGAGTTTTTGAAGCTGATGATCGAACTGTTCCATGGCTCTATGCCCTGCCTTCCGCACCCAGTGCCAGATGCTTGTGGGGCTCACCCACGCTTGAGTTATCATCTCCAGCAGCTTGGCCGAAACCTCAAAGGGTACGAAAACGGAAAGCGCACAGGCCACATGCTTCAACTCGTTCTTGTCCGCTGGTAAGGCGCTATTGCGAGCACCTCATCATAGGGAACGAATTGCCGGTTTCGACACCCCTTAAGGATTATCACAGCCATCGCACGCGCCAGATTCAAGGTTGCCAACACCAAAGTGCTCAAGTTGGTTGCTTTGTCAATCTTCTCAAGGAGCGGTGCCAGATCAGAAGCTTCATCGAAAATCTTGGACAGGTTCAGTTCGGACATCGTGTAGATCGCCTCTCAGTGAAAGACTTGGCCAAAATCTATTACGTCTTTCTGAGACTATTATAATCAGATCACATTGTCCTGTTCGAATCTCGCTGTCCCCCAACTGTTAACTACGCCCCATCACCAACGCCGTGGTCGAAGGCATCAACAACAAATTCTACCATCTCCATACTCAGAGGTACTTGTTAACCGGATGAACCTTCAAAGAGACGGGGTTGGTTGCCGGTTATCGTCAGACTTTAAGGGTTTCTATTGGAATGCCGTAGCGTACAGGCCTCGGCCCAGAATCTTCAGGTCTTCCCACAGCGAGCGGGAAACCGCGTAGTAATTGTCGATGACCATCCGTTCTTCCCACTCGAGGTCTTCCCGCGCCTCCAGTTCCCACAGGTGAAACAATCCGACCGGTGCGTTCCGCCTCACCTCGCGCCATTCCTCCGGCAGCTCGCCCAGCTCGCTCGCCGCCAGGGCCGAGACTCCCACCAGGCTCAACTCACCTCGAATGACATTGATCAGTCCCGGGAGCTTTCGCACCAGTCGATTGCGGCTCCTGAAGGCGTAACGGGTGAAGGGCACCGGGAGCACTTTGCCCTCCAGGTTCCGCTGTTCTTCGCTCCCGAAGCGCTCCTCCAAAACGAGGTATCGCCTGGACGGAAAAGCGAGATGATAAAGGTAAAGAATTGCCATCAACGGCAAGGCTGGAATCAGCAGGACAATTGCCAGGACCAGGTTGAGCAGGCGGTCTCCGTGGGCATAGACGGTCTTCTTCTCGAGGTCACCGAGAATCAAATCATCTCCCAGCTGGATGCTCAACAAGCTGGGAATCAGGACCATCCAGTTCTTCCTGACGATCACCGCTTGCAGGTCAGTATGCGGACCGACGTAGGTACGATCCAACACCAGGCTTCCCTGAACGGCGGCGCCTTCATCCACAATCACCTCATCGCAGACGACACTGCCGGAACCTATGACAGCACCATTCTGAAGATTGCAGTGGTCGCCGATGAGCACCGGCGCCTCGAGCCGGACCGTGGGATGAATGCGGCAGTGCCTGCCCACCCAGACTCCCGCTGCCACCATCTTGCCAGGAATGATCAGACCTGGGAACTCGCCAGCCATGACGCGCTGATTGACCCTGTGAAGATCTATCGGAGATTGAATCCACTCCAAACTGCCAGGCACCTCACAGACTTTGAGGGAAAGGAGGGGGCTCGACGGAATCTCGCATTCCGCTGGTTGGTCCTGAACAGGCTGCAAGCTCTTCATCAACCAGAAGGCTCGCCGGGTCATGAGGAAGGGATTGCCCTCCAGATTGCACAAATCTTCCACCGCGAGCGCTTCAAGGTTGCTGCCGCTGCTGCCGGTCGAGGGCCGCACCAGACAGATATCCCCCAGCTCTTCACGGCGTATGTTGAACAGGCAGGAAAGATCGAAGTCGGTAACGAGGTCTGACGGCAGGCAGAGAAAGTGGTCTTCGAGCCGGGACAGGTCGAGGTGGCCCAAGGCATCGACAAGCCCACGGTACGTGCTGAGCAGGGAATAGGAGAGCTGCACGCCCCAGCGGGAACCATCGCCGAAGTAGGCCTCCGTCTCAAACGGCATGTGCTTCAGGACCAGCAGTATATCCTTGATTTCATGTCTCGCCAGGAGCTCGATGAGATGCTCCACCAGCGGCTTCTTCACGACCGGCAGAAGAAATTCGGGGAGCCATGACGTGACCGGAGCCAGCTCGGCGGTCTTGGTGGTTGGGAGAATCACTGCCTTCAAAGGGATAGCTCCTTCATCAGTAAGCCCCTTTCCCGAGCAGCACCGCCGGGATCGTTTTCAGGAGAAGCTTGATATCTCCACAAAACGACTAGTTTTCAATGTACTGCACATCCAGCCGGACCTGTCCCTTGAAGTCAATCTCACTGCGACCGCTGACCTGCCAGATGCAGGTGATGCCGGGAATCGCATCCAATCGGCGTCGGTCCGTATACTCATATTCCGCGACTTCTTTGGGAACGGGCGGGCGCGGTCCCACGAGCGACATATCCCCCTTGAGCACGTTCCAGAGCTGCGGCAGCTCATCGACCGATAGCTTGCGAATGAGAGCGCCGACACGGGTAATGCGGGGGTCTCGCTTCATCTTGAAAATGATTCCGCCCGATTCGTTCCGGTCAAGAAGCTCCTCTTTCATCCTGTCCGCGTCAACGATCATCGACCGGAACTTGTACATGGTGAACAGCCGTCCCCATTTGCCGACCCGGGTCTGTTTGAAGAAAACGGGGCCCGGGCTGTCGAGCTTGATCGCCAAGGCCGTAAGCAGGAAGAGCGGGATGAGGAGGATGAGCATGACAGCAGAGACCACAAAGTCGAGGAGTCGTTTTACGAAGTAGGTGGATTCCGCTACCCAGATCCAGCTGTACTTCTTGAAATAGAAATACGCCGTGCCGCGGATCCTGGCCAGGCGTGTGCCGCCTTTGGCATATCGCTGGTAGAGCTGTTCCACCAGCTCCGGATCAGCCCGGCTCTGCTGACCGGCAGGCTCAGGGCGGACCCCATTCGGCGCCATCGACTGGTGACAGGCCGATCCTTTCGCAGCCGCTGCCGTTCTATCCGCTGGAGCTTTGCCCGGTTCATCTGTCATGGACCAACATCCTTACATGGCATGATCACCACAGCTTACAGGGGTTGCCCCATCGCTGCGGCCTGTCGCGCCGGCCGCTGACAACGCAGGAACCAATCCATGGTCAGCACTGCCCACATATACAATATCGGCAGGCGCACTACTTAACCTTAAGATGAACCACCCCGCCCGAAATTGCCAAGGTCGGGCACCACTGGAGTCCCTTCCTCTGGCGACGCAACCCGGGACCCGGAGGCGCGCTCAAAGACCCGCATGCGCTTTCAGCTCCAGCAGACCGGGGCCGTGATGGAAATACATGTGCGGCGAATCAACTCCCAGCAGCATGAAGTAGCTCTCTATATCATCAAAGAGCACAGGTTGCGTTGGGTGCGTGTATTCCTTCTCCTGTCTCAGAAATTCCTCCCAGATGGCCAAGGCATGGGGATTTCCGTCGAACCCGTGCTGCTTGGCCTTATCGCACAGGAACATGGCGCACGAAATGGGAGGGAGGCTCCAGATACAGCCTCTATCCCCGAGAAAAACGCAATTCGAGGTGCGGTTCGGTTGTTCCAGCCTGCGGAAAAGCGCGGCCACCTGGTCCGGAGTCGAAAGCAGATAGGTGAGGACCTGGTCGGCAAAGAACGTGATGATACTCTCGAACCCGCAACAGGCGCTAACCCCGCTGTCGAAGCAGGCGGCCCGGCAAAAGGTTCCGAAATACTGCTGCTGA
>JAPXSS010000065.1:0-18211 GCA_033812955.1 Syntrophobacteraceae bacterium
TCCCGCGGGAGAATCTCCTGCGTCATATTGGCGCCAGGGCGACGCATTCCTCCGCCCTCTCTATGCCTTGGCCGACTCCCTGGCCGTTGGTCTTGGCTGATTTCCTGGCCGCTGCCAATACCATAAAGCTTCCTTCGGGCAGATGCAGGATTTCCTAAGTGATGTCAAAGTGAAACCCCTCATCCTTCAGGGACACCTTCAGCTCTTTGATCTGCTCACCCTGTGCCATCCTCGAAAGCAGCTCCCTGGACAGCTCGGGCAGCAGGGTGTTGGTGAGAATATGGTCGACATTGCGGGCCCCGCTGTCGACTTCGGTGCAGCGCTTGCCAATCGACTCGATCAGCCCCTCCTCGTAGCTGAAGGCGATGTTGCGGTTCTCCCGCATCCGCTTGGCGATCCGGTCCAGCTTGAGCTTCACGATCAGGCGCATGTTCTTGTCGGTGATGGGATAGTACGGCACGACCATGAGACGTCCCAGAAAGGCCGGTTTGAAGTGTTTGGTCAGTTCCGAGCGCAGCATTTCCTTCAACGCCAGCGCAGCGGGCATGGTTTCCTCGTCAGCGCAGACCTTCATGATGAGGTCGGTGCCCAGATTGGATGTAAGAATGATGAGCGTGTTGCGGAAATCGATCTGCCGACCCTCGCCGTCCTCGAGGATGCCCTTGTCGAAGACCTGGAAAAAAAGCTCCATCACATCCGGGTGGGCCTTTTCGACTTCATCCAGCAGCACCACGGAATAGGGCCGCTTGCGGACCGCCTCGGTCAGTACCCCGCCCTCACCATAGCCCACGTAGCCGGGTGGCGAGCCTTTGAGCCCGGATACGGAATGGGCTTCCTGGTATTCCGACATGTTGATGGTAACGACATTCTCTTCACCGCCGTAGAGCAGTTCCGAGAGCGCCAATGCGGTTTCGGTCTTGCCGACGCCGCTCGGCCCGACCATGAGGAAAACCCCGGTTGGCTTGGAGGGGTCTTCGATGCCCGCGTGGGCGGTCTGAATCCGCCGGGCCACGGCCTCGAGCGCATGGTCCTGGCCGATGATCCGTTTAGCGAGCAGGTCTTTCAGCTCAAGGACGGTGCTGATCTCGTCGGCGAGCATACGGCCCGTGGGAATGCCGGTCCAGCCGGAAATCACTTCCGAGATGGTTTGGCCCTCCACGGCGATCTGAACCAGGGGAGAGTCACCCTGGAGCTCGCTCAGTTCCTTTTCGAGGTTTTTCAGCTCGTCCTGCTTTTCCGCGAGAGCGCCATCGCCGGAGGGCTCTTTGGCATATATTTCCTGGAGCTCCTGCCTCACCTCACCAATCTTCGTGGCGATCTCCAGCTCCTTTTGCCATCTGCCGTTCAGCTCATCCAACCGGGTCTGCGTCGCTTCCTTCTCTGCCGCAAGGCTCTGGAGACGTTCACCATGGTCACGTCCCATGAGCTGTTCACGGTCGAGGATCTTCGCCTCC
The DNA here is from genome assembly GCA_033812955.1 of Syntrophobacteraceae bacterium. Taxonomy (GTDB): domain Bacteria; phylum Desulfobacterota; class Syntrophobacteria; order Syntrophobacterales; family Syntrophobacteraceae; genus JADGQM01. The sequence goes on from JAPXSS010000065.1 coordinate 1,455, forward strand.
CGGTCAATTTGGGCGATCCGCCGGGTGGCTTCCTCGATGGCGGGCGGACTGGTGTTGAGGCCGATGGCCACGCGGGCGCAGGCCGTATCGAGCACGCTCACCGACTTGTCGGGGAGCTGCCGACCGGGGAGGTAGCGCCGTGACAGGCGCACCGAATCAAGCAATGCCTCATCGGTAATCATCACCTTGTGGTGCTTTTCGAGAAACGGGGCGAGAGCACGCATCATCACGAGGGCATTGGGTTCGTCGGGTTCCTCCACCTTAACGACCTGGAAACGCCGAGCCAGTGCCGCATCCTTTTCGAAATACTTCTTGTACTCCGCCCAAGTGGTGGCGGCAATGGTGCGCAGCTCGCCGCGGGCCAAAGCCGGCTTGAGCAGATTGGCGGCATCGCCCGACCCGGCGGCGCCACCCGCGCCAATCAGGGTATGAGCCTCGTCGATAAATAGAATGATGGGGATAGGCGAAGCCTTCACCTCGTTGATCACTGATTTCAGGCGATTTTCGAACTCTCCCTTGATCCCCGCCCCTGCCTGCAGCAGTCCCAGATCGAGGGTGTGAATAGCCACGTTGCGCAGCGGAGGGGGGACATCGCCTTCCACCACCCTCAGCGCGAAACCTTCCACCACCGCCGTCTTGCCGACCCCGGCCTCACCGGTCAGGATGGGATTGTTCTGCCGACGCCGGATGAGGATATCCACCATCTGGCGGACCTCGAAATCCCGCCCGAGAACAGGATCGATTTCTCCCTTTCGGGCCTTTTCGGTGAGATTGATGGTGAACTGATCCAGGGCCTTGGTGCCCGCGGGCGCCGTGGTTGGGGCGGCCGTTGCCCCGGGTCCGGCGGCTCTCCCAACATCCTTGTCTTCACGCGATCCGGCAACGATGTCAACGAGATGCTGGCCCAACGTTTCCACGGAAATCTTTCTGAAGGTTTCCGAGCCTGCGGTCAGCATCCGCGCCATTTCGTCGTTGCTCATGAGCCCCAAAAGGATGTGACCGGACCGGACACTGGGCACCTGGTAATCGACGGAAGCCACCAGCCAGGCATCCTGGATCATCTGGGGGATGCGCGGTGAGAGGGCCGGAGTCCTCGCGTTGCCGGTCTTGAAGCCGTCCATGGCGCGGGTCAGATCGGCGGTCAGGCGAGCTTCGTTGATCTCGAAGTGCCTGAGAATCTTATGCAAATCGGTATCGGGCACCTCCAGGAGCTTCACCAGGAAATGCTCCAGGTCCACCTCATAGTGCGTTTGCGAAAGACACAGACCAGCTGCCGATTCCAGTGCGCTCCGGCAGATGCTGTTCAATTTCCCGATCAAGGACTTAAGGTTGGTCTTGGGCATGATGAAAGCTCCTCTCAATTGGTCTTAAGGAACGGTCCCAGAACAAGCCCACTCATTGCCGCTTCTCCTGCAAACCACGAACGGCACGAAGGACACGAAGAAATGCCCCCGTGGTCAAATAAGACTCCTTGTTCTTGGACGATTCCTCGCAGTTTGGTGCTCAAACGCAACGCTTTCAAAGAACGTAATGCTCTACGGGTTCCCAAGGCGGAGTTTGGGAACAAGCCAACCAGCGAATCGACGAAACCAGCCGGGCTGGAGCTTGGAAAGCGGCGGAAGCGATGCGCCGCTGGTTCTTTGTCAGCTTCGGGGTCTTGAACGCCCGTCGGGTTCCTGAAAGATCACCCGAGGGTCCTCGCGGGGCAGCACCTCTGGCGTCTTCACCCAGGTTGACCAGCCCAGGCGCGGGGACGTCGGCGTAATAGCCCCCAGGATGCAGGCTGGGACTTCCTCCCGATGAAGAATGACCCCAATCTCAAACTCGTATTCAATCCCGACCATGTAGCGGACCAGGGAAAAAATCGGCTCGAGCCGGTCTCCGGAGGGCATGAGCCGGACGAATGCAGCATAGCGCATCGGCCCCAGATTCACCCGGAACTTGGTCTGGCTTTCCCAGGCCAGGCTGCCGCACATGGTGTCCAAGCCCAGGCTGCTGTTGGCAGTGCCCAGTTGGGTCTGATCCTCGGAGCTTACCGGAATCATCCGGTCGATGAACTGCTCCACTTGCACGGCGCTGTTGGCAAAATACTCGACGGTGGCCTCGATCGCGGCCGCGCTGGGAACGGGTCGCGAGAGGAGGCCGCTGTAGAAGATCAGGGATTCCAGCGGCAGCCCGAGCCGCGGCGCCAACCCCTCGCTGCCCAGGCCCAGCAGGCTCAGCAGGCAGCGAGAAAGCCGGTCCTTCGCTCCAGGCAGATAGTTTTCTGGGAATCGGTATTTCTTCCAAGCCAGGTAAAAAAGCGCAATGAGACGGTGATGGAACACATCGAAAAATGCCGTCAGGCTAAAATCCTTTTCCCGCAGCCTTTCCATTGCAAGTTCGTTGATCCAGTAGGGGAGGACTCCCGAGGGGCCGATTAAGCCCATGAAAGGGATTTCCATGGTGACCGGCCCGGCTTCTTCTGCCGGTCGAAGAGCCGAAATGTCGCTTGGCGGAAAAACCGACCCGGGCTCTACACAGAACCGCACCGCTTCCTCAGAAGGAGCCAGGGTTTGCCCCAGAGGCCTCCGGTCAGGAAGGAGGGACTCGAGCAAATGGACGGCCTTGAAAAAAGAGAACCGATAGAACTCCTCGAAAAGGCGATCCTTTATAGAAGTATGCGATTGCCGCTCCTGGGAAGCCACTTCTTCAACGCCTCTTTCTTTTGTAAGGTCCTGGCGACCATTTGGGAGAAGGAGTTGACCGACACGTACTGCCCCAGAAATCGTTCCAGTACGCAGGCAAAAAGATACAGGCCGGTTCCCACGTACTTGTCTTCGTCAAACTCGATGGTAACCTCAATGCCCCGACAGAATGACTGACCGATTCTCCTGGTAATGTGGCCCGAGCGGACCGAAGCGATCCCGTTGATTTGCTGTCTGGTGGCCGGAGAGTCATCAAAGTCGTAAAGCTTGAGGACTTCCCGCAAGGCATCTTCTCCCCCTCCCACCAGGGAGAGGTAGTTGAGGGAAAGGTGTGAGATGAGTTGCCATTGGAGAGCTCCACCAAGGGTCGGCCGACGGGTTGGGGTTGGTTTGATGAGGCTGTTCACCGAAGCCACCGGGGCGGCGATTTCGAGGTGAAAATCGCCCGCCGGGTCTCCAAACGGCAGGCGGGCGGGAATGTCCCGATTGGTGCAGGTGGTGTAGACGGTCAAGGTCTCCACCCCGGGATCGTCGGGCCGGAGACCGGCATCGGTAAAGGAAAGAAAGACCTCTGTCCCGTCATCGTCCTTCCTTCCCGACGGGCGTCGCTGAAGGTGCCAAAAAACCGCCAGGCCTGGACGGTCTTCCTCCTCCAGGTGGTGTCGCAGAGAATAGAAGGGCTTGAAGTCAACAACCTGTCCCTGCGATGAGGCGGTGGTGGAGGTGACCCGGTCAACGGTGAAGATCTCCGTCGCTGCCTGTCGCCTAATGTCCGGCACCACCTGATACTCGGTTTTGCGCTGTTCCACCCGGATGGGCTCGGCAATGCGCCGGAACAGATTCGTTGCCGGTGCGGCATTGAGACAAAAGGTGTCGCGATTGATCACGAGGTTGGCTTTGGCAATGCGGTCCAGGTAGATGCAAATCTCGAGGGTGTCCCTGCCATCCCAGCTTCGGGTTTGTTCGAAACCGTTCAGGTCGAAAAACAGAAACTTCTCCGGGAAGCAGAAGTACTCGAACAGAAGCAGATAACCCGGAAAAGATCTCTTCGGGTAAGGAATCATGCCCTCCTCGGGAACGAATCCCACCGGCTGGATCGCTCCCCGGGGCAGGGGGATGATCCTGGCTTCTCCATCCTGGCTTGCCGACTCGAGCTCAATGCGGCAGGTGTTGTTAAAAAGGAGCTCATAGAGATGAAAGACATGCTGATGGGGGCCGTTGAGGAAAAACCGCAGCGACTGCCAGTCAAGCTGAGAAAAACTCAGGTTGTTGAAGGTCTTGAGCTGAATGACGATGACCTGTTGGGCGTGGTCGACGGGCCGCTTGATGTCCCGAAGCTCTGCCGAGACAACCTCGACCGGCCACAAGGTGACCGGATAGGCCGTAGCAAACTGACAGGGGTTGCCGCCGACCGGTTTGGAATAGAGGGCGGTGTGCTTGTCGAGGCGATGTCCGACCGGGGCTATGGTTTTTTTTACCGGTTCAAATTTCACCACCGTCATCGAGGGGATGGGGCTGACATAGTGCGGGAAGACGATGTTCAGAAGTGACTCGGTAATCTCGGGAAAGTCATCGTCGATCTTCTTGTGAATGCGGCCGCTGAGGAAGGCAAAAGCCTCGATGAGCCGTTCGGTATGAGGGTCCTCACACTTGTCGGGTTCGAGCAGCAGCCTGCCGGCGATCTTCGGGTATTTCCTGGCGAATTCCGCACCCAGTTGGCGGATGAACGTCAGTTCCCGTTCGTAGTAGTTTAGAACCTGATCGTCCATGCTCGTTTCATTTCGATATCGTTACCTGGCTTCGGTTGATGTCGAATAAGGTATCGAAGGTTACCGGTTCCCTGATCGGATCAACCACCAGCATGCCGGTGATCCGAAACCGAAGGTTGCGTTCGTTGGGACTCGGCGTTTCAAACTGAACCGAAACGTTTCGCAACCTCGGTTCGAACCGAGAAATAGTCTTCTCGATGTCCTGGCGCAGTTGCTGCTTTATTGAAGGGCTTCGCGGATTCTGAGAGGTGAAGTCGCCCAGACCGTAGACCAGCAGAGAACTGTTTACCTCCGTCAAAGCTGCCGGCGGGGCAAGAATGTGACGTCTGGTGTTGAGCAGGTTCTCCAGGTCTCTCACCACGGCAGCCTTGATCTGTCGGAGATCGAAGGTCTGCTGCTGAACAGGCTCGTGGGAACCCCCCGGTTCAAGGTCGATGAGCCGGTCCAGAATTGAGGCGCGTACGTTTTGGTGGTTTTCGTTCATGCTGTCGAGGCAATGTTTGTCAGTTTACGATGACGCTGAAAATACTTTCGTGTGGCCGTCCCCAGGCAGCTCGGAGTTCCTGACCGCCTTTTCCTCCACAAAGCCACACGAAGGACCGCGAAGTCACACCAGAGATCATCTCCCTGGTTCGCTGGTTCCCAAGCTCGAGCATGGAAACCAGCGAACAACCTCGCATCACTGATCACCAATCTACCCCTTGGCCGGGGGCGGTAGATTGGCCACCAGTCTGAGCGAGATGGTCAACTCGTCGAGCTGATAATGGGGCTTGAGAAAGGCAACGGCTCGATACGCTCCCGGTTTGCCTGGGATTTCGCTGACATCGATGCGGGCTTCCCGCAGCGGATGGCTGGCCTTGGCCGATTGGGAAGCGTCGTCGTCCAGCAGCACGTAATTGGCAATCCAGCGGTTCAGAAAGTCCTCGGCATTCTTTCGGGTCATGAAGCTGCCGATCTTGTCTCTCATGATCGATTTCAAATAGTGGGCAAAGCGCGATACCGCAAGAATGTACTGGAGCTGGGAAGATAGCCTGGCGTTGGCATTGGCGGAGTCGGTATCGTAAACCTTCGGCTTGTTGGCCGTCTGGGTGCTGAAAAAGGCAGCATAATCCGTGCCCTTGCAGTGCACCAGGGGAACAAAGCCCAAGTCGGCGAATTCCTTTTCCCGCCGGTCCGTAATCGCGATTTCGGTGGGGCATTTGAGCGCCACGTCGCCCTCATCGGTCCGGAAGGTATGGACCGGGAGGCCCTGCACTAGACCACCGCCCTCGACCCCGCGAATGGCAGCGCACCAGCTGTATTTGGCAAAAGCCTCGGTGAGGCGCGTGCCGAGCGCATAGGCTGCGTTGCCCCAGAGGTACTTGTTGTGCTCGGTGCCCTCCACATCTTCCTCGAAGTTGAAGGCTTCCACTGGGACATTGGCCTGGCCGTAAGGGAGCCGCATCAAGATGTGAGGCAAGGCCAGGGCCACATAGCGGGAATCTTCCGAGTCGCGGAAAGACCGGTATTTGGCAAAATCGGCACCCTGAAAGATTTTGGCGAGATCGCGTGGACCGCCGAGCTCGGTATAGCTCTCCCAGTTGAAAAGCTGTGGGGCTGCTGCGGAGATGAAGGGAGCGTGGGCCGCTGCCGCCACCTGAGAGATCTTTTCCATGAGCGTTACGTCCTGAGGATGGTTGCTGAACTCGTAATCGCCGATCAGAGCCCCGTAGGCCGCGCCGCCAAAGGTTCCGAACTCTTCTTCGTAAATCTTCTTGAAAAGGGTGGATTGGTCGAACTCCGTGGCCTTTTCCATGTCCTTGAGGAGGTCTTTCTTGGAGACATTCATGACCCGGATCTTCAGACTTTCGCCCGTTTCGCTCTGATTCACGAGATAGTGGAGCCCTCGCCAGGAAGCCTCGAGCTTCTGAAATTCCGGGGCATGCATGACCTCGTTCAGCTGCGCTGAAAGGAGCCGGTCGATCTGGGCGATGCGGGCGTTAATCATGGCTTCGGTGTCTTTGGAAACCACCATGGCGCCTTCCATAACCTGCTTGACAAACTCGCCCACGAGATCCCTGGCCCACGCCTTTTGGCTTTCGTCACGCGCCAGGCGGCCCTCTTCCAGGATCTGATCCAGAAGGCCCCGTTCTTCCTGGGTTTCCTCAGCCAGCGACGGCTGAGCTTGCACCTGCTGTTCGTTCTCTGCCATGGGGCCTCTCCTTTTATTCCTTGTCGGGTTTGTCCTCAGATTGCGCCACGCCGGCTTCCTTGCCAACCTGCTGCAGGGACTCGGTGCTGGCAATCACGCCCTGAAGCAGTTCGTCGAGCTTGTCGTTGCCGTCCAGCTTGTTCAGGAGGTCGGACAACTTCTGCCTGGCCTCCACCATCTTGCGCAGCGGTTCGACCTGGGCCGCCACACGCTCGGGATGGAAATCGTCCATGGACTTGAAGCGGAGTTCGACGGCGAGCTTGGTGTCATCATCGGTCAATTTGTTGTCGACGCGGTAGGCCAGCCTGGGTTTCATGCCTTCGAGCACCTTATTGAAATTGTCGCGATCGATTTCGACAAACTTCCGGTCCTTCACGCGGGGGAGCGGCTCATCGGGCTTGCCGGAAAGATCGCCGAGCACACCGACCACAAACGGGATTTCCTTCATCTCAATGGCGTCTCCAATCTCCACGTCGTAGGTCAAGTGGACCCGTGGTGCCCTCACTCTGTCCAGTTTGTGCTGCAGACTTTCTGTCTTGGGCATAACCGTCTCCTTTCCTGAAAAACCTAAACCATTCGGGTTGACACCGTGATCGGGAGCAGCCGCCTCCAAAACGAGTCGCAAGCTGACAACCGGTGCCGGATCGGTTCAAACCATGTCTAAAGGCGATAGCTTATTGCCTTGGTAATATCCGTCGTACAAAGCCGCTGGAACAGCTCGCGAGCCCTGCTGGTGTCCTCATCGCCGGGTTCTCCCCGGGTGAGGCACTGGTAGAGCGCATCCAGGACCTCGGCAATCCAGAGGGGAGATTCCCACCGGTCCAGGTGCAGCTCTTCGATCAGAGCATGCAGCTCTTCGGCAATGGGGCGGGCCAGATCGGGCCGGTCAGCCTCGAGACAGAGCCTGGCCATGAGCAAGCGATAGCGGTTCCTTTCCCTGACCGATGGGGCGCTGCAGGAGGCGCTTAGCAGTTTCTCGAGGGCCTCCTGGAGGCCGATGCTTTCGAGAGCCATCAGGGCTTCCTCCCAACGGGCTGTTTCCAGGCGTCGGGAATCCGAAAATGGACCTGGTGTTCGCACCTCATCCATCGTTAACGGTTGGGCCATTCCCCCGCCTCCCTCCGATTCGGCACCCGGAGCCGCTTCCTGATACCGCTTGAAGAGCCTGGAGAGCACCCCTCGTTTGGGCTGCGCTTCGGCTTCCTGAAGCGCCTGAGAGGGCTGCTCCGCAACCCCCTGAGGAACCGGTTCGCGCCCCCCCTTGGCCTTGAGCGTCCGGGTCACAAAGCGTCCGGATTCTTCGATGGCTCCCAGCAGCCGGCTCAGGCTGGGCGCCTGAGACCCGAATTTCTCATCCAACAGATCGTCGAGTTTCTTGGCCTCCGCTTCGGCACGGGTCAGATCAGCCGCCAAGGATTCGTACCAGGCCAAGGAGGTTTGCGCGACGGCCGCATCGAAATCTTCTGCTGAGGGTTTTCCTTCGGCGATCTTCTCCTCGCGTGCCGTCACTTTGTTGTAGTCGGTACTCCCATAGCGATCCTTAGTGTCAGCTTCGTAGCCGACTTCCCGGGATTCTTGCCATTTTATATAAGAATACCCATTGCTTACTGTTGGGTCGGTGAGTGGGATCTGGATAACGTAGACGCCGAACTTGTCATTGATGAACTCGAAAGAGGCTGCCCGAAAGTCCAGGTCGCCATCCTCGATTTCGGGGAAAACCTGCTCCCAGTAGTTCTGCAAAAAGCCGTTGAGAATCTGCATGCCGGTCGCCAACCCCGCAAAGCCGTCGGTGTTGACCAAGGCTTCCGTGAGCCAAGCGGCGATCTGCAAGTCCTTGGTTCTGGAGCTCAAGGCCTCGGATGTAAGCTTGATGACCGTGCCCCAGTCGGATGTCTTGATATCGCGCTGCCAGTCTCCCCGGTCGAGGAGGTCATCAGCCCGTCGGGCTTCCTTGATTTCATCGTAGACGGGCGCATAACGAAGGTCCTCTCCCACCGGTCGGTCGCCGGTCAGAGGAGCCAGGATGGTCTCAAGATCGATGACAGTTTTCATGATCCTCTAAGCTTTGGCAAGCGGTCTAAACGAGACCTCCCGGATTTCCAGGATGGCCAGATCCTCTTCCCCGATTTGAAAGACATGCTGCCCGACACCCCTGGCGAAGGGGCCGCCAAGGGGCACCCAATCGGTCATCCTGCCCAGCTTGATGCGGTCGTCCTCGTGGCTGGAGGAATCAGGGTAAAGGACATTGAGATAACAGCCGATGCTGAGCCCTTCCTGAGTGGTCACATGGGCGGGAATCCAGAGCAGATCAAAAAGCGTCTTGGGTTCTGAAATGATGAGCTCTCGGACCTCTTCCACCGGGATCCAGACATAACGGTCGTGCACGATCCCTTCCAGAAAAAGCGCCAAGTTCGCATCGGTGTCTGCGAAGCCTTCGAAGCTCTTGCCGTTGATCGTTCCGGAAATATCCGGCCGGCTTTCTAGAATCTGGTCGAAGGCGCCTGCTGCACCTTCCAGATCGCCGCCTGCAAGCTTTTCCAGGGCGTCAACATAGCGTTCGAAATAGGGCGGGGTCTTGGGCAGAAGGGATGGGCGGCGAGCTCGCTTCGCCACCTCGAGGCGTTCTCTTTCAGCGTGGAGGAGGTTTTTATAGACCTGTACCCCCGTCTCGGCTCTGAGCTCCTGCATGACGATGGCATCAAGATGCCTCTCTGCCCGGTCCCACTCGCCGCAGAAGGCGAGCACCTGAAACAGCAGCGTGCGTTTGCCGGGATCTGCCGGAGCGGCTTTGACCTCCTCGGTCAACTGCTTGCGCGCCTCAGCCAGTCTCCCGGCCATGATGAGATCTTTTGCATCCATTAGAGGATCTTCCTCGTCTGAGTCTGATCGGGCGAGTTGCAGTCTTATCTACGGTTCTGCTGATTGGACGAGAATCCTCTCGAAAAAGCGACGGCACGGTCGCGCCAGGATTCCCCGGTGCTCGGAGATGGAGGAATCAGCATCGCTCGAAATAAGCGAACCATTGAGCCTTTTGCAGAACCAGGTCATGACAAGCATCCTGTCAGGTTTCTTTTCCGACCGTTCCGGTACAGTGCTCACAAAATTCCTGCGAGTCCTTCGGTTGAGGAATGGACCCATGGGAAACCAAAGGGGGGCACTTCACGTCGCAGGAAACTATTTCAGCGGGTTTGCACGGTCCTTGCCATCTGATTGTGCCGAACCGGGTCCGAGGCAGCAAAACGTTGTCCATCCCCGATATGATGCGTAGCATACCGCTATGAGGCGGTCAAGGATTTCCGTTCTCCCTCGAACGCACTCAGGGAAAGGCGTTCGGATGTTCTCCATGAACCAGTCACCCGTCTTCGCCCGTGAGTAAAGGAAGGATGCGAAACGTTTTCTGCCTGCGGTTTCGTGTCCTTCCGTTCGCTGTCACAAATCAGGGGGTGGTTTGAAGGCGGTTCCTCAGACAAGGCTACCTGACCGGGGACCGCCCTCGATGAACAGATCACTCAAGGTTAGCGGTGAGGTGTCTGGGCATGTGGTTCAATACCCCAAAACGACCACCACATGAGTCTTGCCGGACGCAGCGGGAGCAGGAAAAAGCCATTGCTTTGCCAATTCCTCAAAACACGTTTCGAAGGCTTTGACAGCTTTCCTGCCAGCGATGATTTTCAAGCCACTCACTTTCCCGCTGTGGGCGATGTCCCACTCCAGGGTGATTTGCGAGACGGAGCCGGCCCAGGCAGCTCGATGGCAGTTCCGAATGGCTTCCAGGTGCTGCAGCAGGACTGTTCTGACGTCCGCCTCGGAGAGCCCCTCGGAGACTCTGACGCTGACGATTTGCAGCTCTTGAGAGGCTTTGTCTTGCAACGTCTTCTGCTCCTCCGGCAAGACGGAGGGCTTCCTTTCCGCAGCCAGGGATTGAGTCTCTCGCTGCATTGGCGCCAGGGTCTCCAAGGCAGGTGGGGGCCCAGACCGGACGGCGGTAGGGACCGCCAACATGGGGGCGTATCCCATGCCGCCTACGGCAAGGTCGGATACGCCTTCGGGGAGCGGCAGCGGTTGCTTGACAGTGGTCACATCGCCGCCCTGGCGGCGGACCTCGGAGTCGATCGCCACAAAGGAGGTGTAGGCTGAGAGCAGGTTGTAGCGGAGTGCCAGGTTGGTGATCTCGGCAATGCGCTGATCGTCCCGCTGCAGCAAATTGTAATCCCCAAGCTGGGCGATACGGGAGCGCGCCCACAGATAACGCAGGGCTGCATTGGCCTCGACCGGCTTGACCCCGGACACTTCGATTGTCTTTGAATAAGGCTCATGGCCAGCAAGCCCGGTTATCTTGATGGTGCCCTTGGCCTGACTGCGCCATTTACCGTAGACCAGTACCGGCCGCTCGGCAAACACATCGGGAACCGCCATCGGTTCCACGTCGTAAGCCTCGAAGCCACCCCACTCGAGCCGAATGCCGGTCAGGAGCGGCGACTGGATATAGGTGCGGAATCTTTCGGCGGCAGCCGGAGCGCCATCCGGCTTGGTAATAACAGCCGGCTCCCCGGCCCCGGCGCGCGCCATGCCCTCGATGAGAAAGCGGTTGACGCTCGACCCGATCCCGAAGCTGAAGAAATTGGCGTTTCCCAGATTCTTCCGGATGAGATCGAAAGCTTCGGCTTCCACCGTCACGTAACCGTCAGTCACCATCACCAGGGTGCGGGCGCTCTTCGCGGCTCGCGGCAGCTGGAGGGCGCGTTTGAGGGCGGGCAGCAGTTCGGTGCCTCCGCCACCCTGCTGGCGGCCGATCAGGTTCTGGGCCTGACCGACATTCTCCGTGGTCGCGGGCAGTGATTTTTCCCCCAGCAGTTGCGATCCTCCCGAGAACAGAAGAACGTTGAAGGTATCGGTGGGTCGGAGTCCCCCGAGGAGATCGTTCATTAACTTCTTGCTGATCTCGAGAGGAAACCCGTGCATGGAACCCGAAACATCCACGATGAAAATATACTCACGCGGCGGTATCTGGCTCGCCTCGAAATGTTTGGGCGGCTGCGCCATGAGCAGAAAGAAGTTCTCCTCTCTGCCTTCGTAAAGCAGCAGCCCTGATTCAATTTGGTGACCCGCCAAGCGATACTTGAGGATGAAGTCGCGGTTGCCGCCGAACTGCTCGCTCGCTGCCAGGGTAACCCTGGCATGTGAAGGATCGTCATAGCGGATTTCCACCTGATGTGACGGACAGGTCGTCTCCTGGACTGGTACCCCCGTGGACAGGCTGATGCTCATATCGAAAGCAGTGGTTGGCGCTTCGCCCTGGTGGAGGTACGGGTTCTGGGACCACTTCTCCGAGGGCGCGGCCGTGGCATCGGGTTGGTTGGAGTAGCGCGGCCCCACCACGGTTGGGTAGACGAATTGGTAGACGGCGTCGGTATGGGTAATCAGTTCCGTATAGTGCAACTCGGTCTTGATCTCATCACCCGGCAGAATATTGGCCACATTCATCTGGAAGACATTGGGGCGCTGCTGTTCGAGCAGCGAGGCGCTCTTTCCCTCCTGCCTGGCCTGCTCGTAGGCTGCCCGCGCCTCCTCGCGCTTGCGGATCTCGGCCACAATCGTGCGCTCGCCGATGGTCATCCTCATACCGTACACCGCGGCCCGGGTCGAGGCCGGAAACACGTAGACGGCCTCGATCGGTTTCTGCCCGGTGTTCTTGTAGACCTGAGTGACCTTCACATCGGCGATCACGCCGGCGATCCTGACCGCCACCGAGGTTGCTTGAAGGGGGAATTGGTCGACGCTGGGGTCATCACTTTTCACCAAGAAATAGGGGGAGAGGGTGTTATCGTTCCCTTCCACCGCCTGGGCGCAGGCAACTCCTGCCGCGAGGAAGGCCAATACACCGCGATTCTCGCTGGAATAACCTGCAAGCGTCTGCCAGATCATCACCAGTACCGGCAGTCCAACTGCCGCAACCTTGCTCAACAACGCTCTTACCCGTTCCATAACCGGCCTCCTTGTTGTGAGGATCATCTTTGCTTTCACTGCTTCAGACAAGCAGATCAGGAGAAAGTTCCCGCTCCGCCGGCACAATCATCGAACTGCCAGGCGTGATTCTGATGAAGATCGTCGCAGCTTGGGGTGATCCGGCCCACCAGGGCGATTGATCTTCTCGGGAGCTGCTCTTATAATATGAAGCGTCTTTACGACCGGATGGAGGCAAGAGGGTTTTCCTGATGCCCCTCCCTATTTCCGCTTGCAAGAGAGCACTCGATGTCTCACAACGATTACTATGGAACCCTGAAGGTTTCGCCGGAAGCTTCGACGGAAGAGATCAAAAAAGCCTACCGCAAGCTTGCGCTGGAGACTCACCCGGATCGAAACCCCAACGATCCCCGGGCGGAGGAGCGCTTTAAACGTATCAGCGAAGCCTACGGGGTGTTGATTGATCCTCACAAGCGCGCCCAATACGATCAATACCGACACCTTGGACCACAGCAATCGTATGGCGCCAGCACGCAGTCCGGATTTCGCTATTCTCAGGAAGAAATCCTGCGGGATTTCTACAAAAGCCGGTATGCCCAGGATATGTTCGCGGAGCTGAACCGGGAATTTCAACGCATGGGCTTCCGGTTTGACGATACTTTCGTCAACCGCATGTTTTTTGGTGATAAGACCATCTTCTTCCAGGGTGTTATCTTCGGGCCGGGTGGCGTTCGGGTATTCAGTCGCGGCCCCGGGAATCGGGCCAGACCAACGTCTTTCGGCCAGACGGGCACCGTCCGCTCGCCACAGCGGCATGCTCCATCCCAACCCAAAGGCCTCATCGAACAGGGGGTGTCGCTCCTTGCCAAAGCGGGAAAGAAGGCCGGTCAATTCGTCCTGGATAAGCTCGGCGGCGCCCTTGGCCGCTCGTCAGCAGCTCCCACGGCCCAAGGCGAAGGCGGCAAGATCCCCGGCATCACCTATCAGTTGCTGATCTCATCGGTGGATGCTGCGAAAGGAGCCACCATTCAAGTCGACTTGCCCTACTTCGAGGGGGGGAAACGCATCTCGGTTCGCATCCCGGCTGGCGTCAGGACCGGCACCAAGCTCCGGCTCAAACAAATGGGCCCCCCCCTCCCCAACCGCCCTTCGGCCCGCGGGGACCTCTACCTGCAGCTCCAGGTGACGTAGCCTTTGGTGCAGCCGAGCCATCTTTAGCTCCAGTGGCGTCTGCCAGATTCTCTCTGCCGGAGCAGCGAAGGTCCTGATGTTTTCTGAACCCATTTCAGGTGAGTGCACGCATGAGTTTACGAGAAAAGACCACCACAAAGAAATTAAGATCAGACTGTATACGGCCGGTGTCTTCACCCTCAAGCACCAATTCGTCCGCCCCAAACGAAGCACGGGCCTGCCGGCAGCCTCTCGCATCGGCAGCTGGTCAGTAATGGATGGAACGATAGTCCTTACCAAGGGAATGAGGATTCCCTAACCCTCCAACCGCTGGGTGAGACCTGGAAAATCAACCGCTCGACCTCTCATTACCGCAACGACAGCAAGTTGGCGATAGCGCACCTCGAGTTTCAAGAGACGCGGTAGCCCGCGCAACTTGCAGGGTCTGGGAAAGCTCCCCTTATCACCCGCACTCCCTCATTGATCAGAGAAGCCGGAAGACGAGGAGGCGGCCACTGCCGGTCGCGTCTCCATGGAGGTCTGTCGCAGACATGGTGCGGGAACAGATGATCGAAGTCCGCAGGATCACATCATCCGGGGCAACCCTGAAGAGAAGAGGTTCATCGGGGAGTGGAGGCTTATGCCGCAGGAGGCAGCCGACTCACCGAAAGGACCCTCACAATAACACACCGTCCAGGGCCTGTTATTTAAAATAGGCTTGAGAACAGCTCCAACAATGGCTAAGCTAGAGTGCTGGTAGTTGCCCCGCCGACATGAATGAGGTTACCTCCTGGAGCAAAATGATGCCACAACGAATCCTGGTCATTGACGATGAAGAGTCGGTACGGTTGGTCATTCAGGAAATGCTTGCTTTTGCCGGCTATGAGGTCACCACGGCTCCCAACGGGAAAGTGGGGTTACAGCTTTTTCGCAAAGACCCGACCGACCTGATCATCACGGATATCTTCATGCCCGAGATGGAGGGGCTGGAAACGATCCGGGAGCTCCACCGGGAATTCCCCCGGCTCAAAATCATTGCGATTTCAGGTGGAGGCGAAAGCGGGATGTTTTCTTTTCTCACCTATGCGAAGCGCTTCGGTGCCCTCCGAACGCTGCGAAAACCTTTCTCTCGGCAGGAATTGCTTACAACTGTCCAGGAGCTGCTTGCCGAAGATGAGCCACCCACTGCCTGAGTCAGACCGGCTCAATCCCCAATCAATCATCGGTCCTGATGCCGAACCTGAAAAGGGCTACCGAAGGAGTGTAGATGGAATTGCTGCAGGCAATCGTTCTGGGCACAATCCAGGGTCTTGGGGAGTTTCTTCCGATCTCGTCGTCGGGTCATCTCATTCTGGTCCCCTGGTTTTTTGGCTGGACAGACCAGGGTCTGGCCATCGATGTGGCCCTCCATTTTGGAACGCTGATTGCTGTTCTCCTGTATTTTGGCAAAGACTGGGTGGGCATTCTCATGACGGCCTTCCGGCGAAACGTCGCCGGGCCGTTCGGCACGTCCTATCCTTCCAGCTTTTTGTGGCTCCTGGTGGTTGCCACCATCCCGGGAGCCGTGGCCGGCTATCTATTGGAAGACTACGCCGAGACGATTTTTCGGAACCCGCTGCTCGTCGCCACAACCCTGAGCATTATCGGCTACCTCCTGTTCTGGGCTGACAAACACCTTCATGCCCGCAAAAAGCTTCAGGAAATATCCTGGGCCGATACCCTTATCATCGGCATAGCTCAAGCGTTGGCAATCATTCCGGGGGTATCCCGGTCCGGTGCCACCATCACGGCCGCCCTGCTCCTTGGAATTGACCGAGTGAGTGCCGCCCGCTTCTCTTTTTTACTCTCGACTCCCATTATTTTCGGGGCCACGGTAATGAAACTCGAAGGCCTTTTTGCGGCCGGAGTGGGCGTGCCGGAACTCACGGCCATCCTCACAGCAGCGCTGACCGGCTATCTGGCCATCGCTTCCCTGATCAAGTTCGTGGCTACCGTCAGCTACAAAGTCTTTTTCTGGTATCGGCTTGGGCTCGCCCTCGTTATCCTGACGGTTTGGTATCTTCGCTAGTTGATAACCATTACTTGCCGCAGCCATCTGAAAGCTACCCGGCAGGCATCCCAGGTGCAGCCGGCAAAAGCACACAAGGTGGTGCCACCACTCACCCTGCGCCTTGGTCGCATGAGGACCGCTTATTGAGGTAGTGCGGTCTTTAGCGGCGGGTACCGCGACCGCCCCGACCAATGGCTTTCAGCTCCGTTCCCTCAAAGCTGAGCGTATAATGGAAATCTTGGGGACCCAGATTGTAGGTCCACTGCTCATCCTCCCGGTAGCGCTCTTCTGCGGTCGATCCGCTTTTCGCCTTACCTTTCCTGCCACTTGCGCCGCGTCTGATCTTTTCGCGGAGCGCAGGCTCGCCGCAGCGCGAGAGAACCTCAACCTTGGTGTCGCCGATTTGCACCAGGTTCGACCCACACCGCAGCGATTCAACTGCTTCAAGAGCCAGCCCGTCTCCTACGGAGCCAGTCAGAAGCAAGAGCAGCATCAAGATGGGACGGGATATCTTCGACATGATCAGGACCTCAATGAGAAATCATTGCCAGCCTCGGGTTGCACGGACCCTGCTTGACCGGCTGCCACAAGGCCGGTGCCCGCTGAAGTTGTGCCAAGGTCTTGCTGGGTTCGTTTATACCCCACGAAGGTGATCTTCAGCAATTGTTTTAAGAGCAGCCAAGCGAAGGCTGATAACCTTGATTGCCAGCCAATGACAATTCCGCCATGTTATCTGAACCCTGACGGGAATGGAGGAGTAGAACCGGCACAATCGTCTCTAGCCGACAAGAAGGAAGCGGAGGTGATGACCAAAGAGCAGCAGGAACGATCTGAACAGGCTCACAAGCTCTATTGCGACGTCTGCGAAGAAAGCGGGCTAAAGGTTTCCTCATGGCAGAATTTTGATGCCTGGAAGGAGTACGTGG
>JAPXSS010000066.1:0-18136 GCA_033812955.1 Syntrophobacteraceae bacterium
GGCCAGGCTGATCGGTGCCCAAACCAGCCAATTGTCTTTTCTTCCTTTTGCACATGCAAAATCCTTCTACTTCCCTGTTTTTGATTTCTTCCATATTCTTCCGGCCCGCCCCTTTCTAGCGGCATGGGGGGCGCTATGATCACCACAAACAAAGGGAACGGGTGCGTCAGACAGACCGGGCGTTGAAAACGCTTGAGCGGCTTGGGTATCGGGTGCAGGTAACCCTCGCCGCCTGACCCGCCGCTAAAAAACAACATTTTATGAGAGGTTTCTGAACCCATCATGAAACCAAAGCACTTCTCTGTCCTGTTGGCACAAGAAGTCGCCAAATCGTTTCGTAGGAATGAAGCTCGGAGACTTTTGCAAGAGACTCCCACGCATGAATCACTTCAAAGCTGTGAAACTCTTCCCCCCAACCCTGCACCGCTGTCCCCATCAAGGAGGCAGGCCCCCGGGTCCATAGGGAACGTGGATCGTCCGGACGCCACGATCCCTCAGGCACTGCCACAGAGCGCGACTCTCATCCCGTCTAGCGGCATCATCGAGCAGCACGAAGTGCACCACTGCCTCATAACGCAGCAGAGACTCCAGCTCCACCGCGGCATCACAGATGAGAACCGTCAGGTCGGCAAGAGGAGCCTCTTCCAAGGTAATGATGACCGGTTCCGCCCCTTCGCTGGCTGTCAATCTGGCAGAGCTGATGCGGTGTGGAATGAAGCTTCCCTGGGCGAACGTCCAGAGCAGTTGGTCCAGGTTCTGGGCCGCCGCTGCGGACCCTGCCGCCACCTGCACCCGTTTGCCCTGGTCGTAAAACCGCTCGACCCAGCGACAAACCGCTACGGGCTGCTCCGCGGTTCTGGTCTCCACAAAGTAAACCGTCGTCTCGTTCATGCCGAGCCATCAGAGGTAAAGAATGAAAGGTGACCGGTGAACTGTTTCACTGGCCGCCCGCCACTTCACAGGCGCGATACGACGCCTCCACACAATTCATGCCAAAGGTTTGATTCATCTCATCAAAAAAAGATCGGCACGGTTTGACCTGGAGTTTGGCACTGAGGCCCATCACCGCTTCCCCTTTGCCGCTGACCGTGAGGTGCAGAAAAGTCTTGCAGTCCCCCGGATGGTTCAGCAGGACATGGCGCAGGCGGGTGAGGCTGTCCCGATCCAGCCGCTCGGCGAGGAGGTGGATGCGCACCGAATCGACCGTTTGGACCTGGGCGTCATCCAGGGTCAGAATGCGCTCGGCGCGAACCTTGCTCCCCTTCTCGTCCTGCTGCAGGCGGCCGATGACGACCAGGGGTTCATCGCCTTCGAGCAGTGTCCTGGCCTCGGCAAAGGTATCCGCAAAGGAAACGACCTCCAGTATCCCTCCCCTATCCTCCAGCGCCAGAAAGGCCATGCGGTCTCCTTTCTTGGTGGTCATTTCCTTGACGATACTGAGGATTCCGCAGAGGGTCACCGGCGCGCCGTCTCCTTTCTCTTTGACAGACTGGGTGTCGGCGGAGCAAACCGCTGCCACCTGCTCGGCGTAGAAGTCCAGCGGATGTCCGGAGACATAGAACCCCAGAGTTTCCTTCTCATACTGAATAGTGGTGCGGGCATCCCAGTCGGGCACTTCGGGAAGCGGCGGCGGCTCGCTCTTCTTTTGGCTCCGCAACAGCTCGAAGATGTTCAGCTGCCCGGCCTGCCGATCCCGTTGCATGACCTGCGCCTTTTCGAGGGCATCGTCCAGCACCGCCAGGACCGAAGCCCGGGAAGGGTGCACCGAATCAAAGGCGCCGCACTTGACGAGCTGCTCCAGCACCCTTCGGTTTACCTTCTGGGTATCGACCCGTTGGCAGAAATCGTAGGCCGACTGAAAAGGACCCTCTTCGTCGCGGCTCTTAATCATAGCCTCCACTGCGGTTTCGCCCACATTCTTCACCGCCGCCAGCCCGAACCGGATACTGCCGCCCACCACCGCGAAATGGCGATCGCTCGCGTTCACATCCGGCGGCAGAATGGGAATCCCCTTTTCCCGGCATTCGTTGATCAGCCTCACCACTTGATCGGAATTGCTGAGGAAGCTATTGAGCAGGGCCGCCATGAATTCGACGGGAAAATGGGCCTTGAGATAGGCTGTCTGGTAGGCAATGAGCGCATAGGCGGCACTGTGAGACTTGTTGAAGCCATAGCCCGCGAACTTCTCCATGAGGTCAAAAATGTGGTTGGCTTTGGCGAGATCGATCCGGTTCACTTTGGCCCCTTTTAGAAACCGGTCCCGCTGGGCTTTCATGACCGTCGGATCTTTTTTCCCCATCGCCCGCCGCAGGATGTCCCCTTCTCCAAGGCTGAAATTGCCGAGCAAACTGGCAATCTGGATGACCTGTTCCTGGTAGAGGATGACCCCGTACGTCGGCTTCAGGATGGGAAACAGCTCATCGAGGTCATAGGCGACCTCGATTTGCCCCGTCTTCCTCTGAACGTAGTTCTCGACCATCCCGCTCTCGATGGGTCCCGGTCGGTAGAGGGCCAGCAGCGCCACAATGTCGGCGAAAGTTTCCGGATGCGACCGCACCAGAATGTCTCTCATCCCCGAACTTTCCAGCTGAAACACCCCGGTGGTGTCGGCCCGCCCGAGGAGGGCATAGGTTTCGGGATCATCGAGGGACAGTTCGTTGATTTCGAGAGCTATCCCATGGTTCTTGCGAATGAGGGCCACGGCATTGTTGATGACCGTGAGGTTGCGGAGTCCCAGAAAGTCGAATTTGATCAACCCGGCCCGTTCCACGTATTTCATGGGAAACTGGGTCACCACTTCGCCGTCCTGTCCCCGGTAAAGTGGCATGTATTCGACAATGGGCTTATCGCCAATGACCACCCCGGCCGCATGGGTCGAGGCATGGCGGGTGAGGCCCTCGAGCGCCAGGGCGACCTCGAAGAGTTCCTTCACCTGAGGATCGGCTTCCTGTTGAGCCAGCAGCCTGGGTTCCTGCGCGAAGGCCTTGTTCAGGGTCATGCCGGGGGCGGGAGGGATGAGCTTGGCGATGCGATCGACTTCATTATAGGGAAGCGCCAACGCCCGGCCCACATCGCGGATCACCGCCCGCGCCATCATGGTGCCAAAGGTGGTGATCTGCGCCACCCGATCGCTGCCGTACTTCTCTGTGACATACCGGAGCACCTCGTCCCGGCCGTGAACGCAGAAGTCCACATCGATATCGGGCAGGCTGACTCGCTCCTCATTGAGAAAACGTTCGAAGATGAGACCGTGTTCGATGGGATCGAGATCGGTTATGCCCATCACATAGGCCACGAGGCTCCCTGCTGCCGACCCTCGCCCCGGTCCCACCGGAATGCCGCGCCCCTTGGCGTAGTTGATGAAGTCGGCCACGATCAGAAAATAGGTGTCAAAGCCCATTTTACCAATGACTTCCATCTCGTAGTCGAGTCGCTTCCGGTACTCTCTCTCGTCACGCTCGCCAAAGTCCGGGCGCCGTTTGCGGATGAGCGCCAGGCGCTGCTGAAAACCTTCCCGGACGGTTCGCTGAAAACAATCTTCCACCTTCTCGCCGGCGGCGAGAGGGAACACCGGGAAATAGGCCTTGTCCAGTTCGAGCTCAACCGTACACTGTTCGGCAATGGCTACGGTATTCTGGAGGGCCTCGGGGAAATCCACGAATTCGCGAAACATCTCCTCGGGCGGCTTGAAGTAGAGCTCTTCCGTCTGAAACTTGAGCCGTCTGTCATCAAGCACCGTCTTGCCGGTCTGGATGCAGAGGAGAATCTCGTGGGCCCGGGCGTCGGTCTTCCGCAGATAATGGCAATCGTTGGTGGCGACCAGGGGCAGGTCGAGTTCGCGTCCCAACCTGGCCAGAGCTTGGTTGACGACGGCTTGGCGCTCGAGGCCGTTGGCCTGAAGTTCGAGATAGAAATTGCCCGGCCCGAAGATTTCGGCATATTCCAGCGCCACCCTCCGCGCGCCTGCTTCCTGGTTGCGCATGAGCTGGACGGCGATTTCCCCCTTGAGGCAGCTCGAAAGGGCGATGAGCCCCTCGTGGTACTGCCGCAGCAGCTCCTTATCGACTCGGGCTTTGTAGTAGAAGCCTTCCAGGTGCGCCAGGGTCACCAGCTTCATCAAATTCCGGTAACCGGCCAGGTCTTTGGCGAGCAGGACCAGATGATAGTTGCGGTCTTCATCGCCATTGCCGCCGTTATCTGCCTTCCCCTGACGATCGAAACGGCTTCGGGGGGCAACGTACACTTCGCACCCGAGGATAGGCTTGACCTCGGCTTTCTTGCACAGTTCGTAGAATTCCAACGCTCCAAACATGTTGCCATGATCGGTGATGGCCACGGCCGGCATCTGGTAGCGGCGAACCGTGTCGATAAGGTCTTTCAACCGTATCGCCCCATCCAGCAGGCTGAATTCGGTGTGGACGTGCAGGTGAACAAACGGCGTCATCGATATCTTCCTCACCCTCTTGCGACATGGGGATTGTAGCTGAAAGCGGGCGAACAGCCGACAAATCGGTTCATGTCGACGAGGAGTTTTGCTTTCTTGAATACCGGATCTCGCGCAGTGCAGGAGCCAGCAGCGGATCGGACGAACAGGCTTCTTTCGCGCTACGTTGCCAAGTATCTCACACCTTGAGCCGAGGTCAAGGCGAAAGGCCACGAGCGATTGAACACCGGCAACTGCCGCCCTACCCTATTAACCCCGCCCGGAACGGTGCCCACGAAGAAGCCGCACCGGTTTTGCCGGACCGGAGTTGCAGCGGACCAAAGCCCATATCGATCTGGTAACCATCACTCCCATGGCCGGTTTTGCGGTGATGATGATTCTCGACGTGGCGCTGGCCTGAGAACCTATGCCAATGACTTCCTCTGCCCCCATCACTGCCCCGCCTTGTCGCTGGCGGGAGGTGCACCCTCCTTGCGAGCCACCAGCCATTCGCTGAAGCGTTGCATGTTGACGTAGAAGATCGGCACAAAGAGGACGGCGAGGATGGTACTGGCAAGCATCCCACCAATGACGGCGGTCCCCAGCGCCTGTCGGCTGGCGGCGCCGGCGCCGCTCGCCAGGGCCAGGGGCATCACTCCCAGAATGAAGGCAAAGGAGGTCATGAGGATGGGGCGGAAGCGGCGCCGAGAGGCATCTACGGCCGCCTGGAAGAGATCTACCCCCTTCGCCCGCTGCTCGCGCGCCACTTCCACGATGAGAATGGCATTCTTGCCGGCCAGGGCGATCAACAGGACCATCCCGATCTGGGTGTAGATGTTGTTGTCAAAGCCGCGAACGGTGAGAGCCAGCATTGTCCCGAGCAGGGCCAGCGGCACCACCAGAATAACAGCGGCAGGACTCGACCAGCTTTCGTACTGAGCGGCCAGCACCAGAAACACCAGGAGCACCGAAAGACCGAGCACATACAGGGCCTGGTTGCCGACCAGCTTCTCCTGATACGACATGCCGGTCCACTCGATGCCCATGTCAGGCGGCAGTTTTTGGGCCGTCATTTGCTCCATGAGGTTGAGCGCCTGCCCCGAACTTAAACCCGGCGCCGCTCTGCCGCTGATATAGGCTGAGGGGTAAAGATTATACAAGTTGATCAAGGACGGACCCGCCATGACGTCGATGTCGCTCAGGGTGCGGATGGGGACCATCTCGCCATTGGTATTGCGGGTATAGAGATAGTTGATATCGCTGGATTCGAGTCGAAACTTGCTGTCGGCCTGGACATATACCTGGTAGGTCCGGCCGAATTTATTGAACTGGTTCACGTAGTAGGAGCCAAAATAGTTCTGAAAAGCCGAAAACACATCTCCAATCGAGACTTTGAGCGATTCGGCTTTGACGCGTTCGATATCGGCGTGCAGTTGCGGGACGCTGGCGCGGAAGGAGGTGTTCAGATGAGCCAGTTCTGACTGCGCACTGCCGTCCCGGACAATTTCGCCGGTCATCTGCGCCAGTTTCTCAAAATCGAATCCTGTGCCCCGCAGCTGTAATTGCATCTCGAACCCGCTTGCCACGCCCACACCCTGGATGGCCGGCGGGACGAGCGGAAAAACAATGGCTTCCTGCAACCTGGAAAGCTTGTGGGAGAGGGTGCCGATTATGAGCTCCTGGCTGAGCCCCTCTTTCACCCGCTTCTCAAAATCGTCATAGAGGGCAAAGACCACCCCGGCGTTGGAGAGGGAGGCAAAACCATCCAGGAGCGATACCCCGCCGATGGTGATCCAGTTGGCGATTCCCGGGGTTGCCGCCACGATTTCGTTTACCTCATTCATGACCTCCTGAGTCCGCGTCAGTGAGGCCGCATCGGGAAGTTGCACGACCACCATGGCATAACCCTGATCTTCCTCCGGCATGAACCCGGTTGGCGTCACGGCATAGAGCCATCCCGTAAATCCGATCAGAAGTACAAAGACCAGCAGCATCGAACGACTGCGGTGCACCATCCAGTTCACCAGGCGTACGTAGTCGGCCTCGCAGCGCTCGTAGACCCTGTTGAAACCACGGAAAAAGACATTTGGTTTACCGGTTCTGGGTCTCAGCCACTGGGCACAGTTGACCGGCTTGAGAGTCAAGGCATTGATGGCACTGATGAAGGCCGTCGAGGCAATGACGAGGGCGAACTGCCGGTATAGTTGCCCGGTAATGCCGGGGATGAAGGCTGACGGCAGAAAGACCGCCATGAGCACGAGGGTGATGCCGAGGACCGGGCCGGTCAACTCCTCCATGGCTTTGATGGCCGCTTCCTTGGGACTCAGCCCCTGTTCGATGTGGTATGCGGCACCCTCCACAATGACAATGGCATCGTCCACCACGATGCCGATAGCGAGAATGAGGGCAAAGAGGGTGATCATATTCACCGAAAAGCCCAGCGCAGCCATGGTAATGAAGGCCCCGATAATGGTCACCGGCACGGTGGTGGCCGGCACGAGAACCGCCCGGAAATTCTGCAGGAAGACCATGATCACCAGCAGCACGAGAACGCCGGCCTCAAAGAGCGTCTGGTAGACCTCGTTGATGGAGGCCCGGGTGAACTGGGTCGTGTCAAACGGGATGGAATAATCGATACCCTCCGGAAACCGCTTGCTGAGCTTCTCCATGAGGGCTTTTACCTCCTTGGCGCCATCGAGGGCGTTGGCACCGGGAAGCTGGTAGATGCCGATGCCCGCCGAAGGATGGCCATTCTTCTCGCAGAACTGACCATAGGTCTGAGCGCCCAACTCCACGCGCGCGACATCCCGGACGCGGATGATGCGCCCGCCCAAGCCCGGATCGACTTTGACAATGATGTTCTCGAACTGCTCGATATCCTCCAGCCGGCCCAGGACATTGATGGTGTACTGGAAGTTCTGCGAATCGGGAGCCGGTGGCATGCCGATCTGGCCCGCTGCAACCTGATTATTCTGCTGGGAGATGGCCTCCACCACATCGGACGCGGTGAGGCTGTAGGCCCGCAACTTCTGCGGATTGAGCCAGACCCGCATGCTGTATTGGCCCACCCCGAAGACAATGACATCTCCAATCCCTGGCAGGCGTGAGATTTCATCTTTGATGTTGATGGTTGCAAAATTGCTCAGATAGAGGCTGTCGAACCGACCATCGGGCGAGGTCAGGTTGATAACCTGGAGCATCTGGGTGGAGACTTTCCGAGTTACCACCCCCTGCCGCTGAACTTCCGGCGGAAGTTGCGGGTTGGCGATGGCAACCCGATTCTGGACGAGAACCTGGGCAAAATCGAGGTCGGTACCCACCTTAAAGGTGATGGTGAGCTTATAGGTACCGTCGCTGCTGCTGGTTGACTGCATATAGAGCATGTCTTCCACCCCGTTCACCTGCTGCTCGATAGGCAGGGCCACGGTATCGGCCACGATGCGGGCATTTCCGCCAGGATAGCTGGTACTGACCTGAACCGTCGGCGGGGTAATTTCCGGATACTGTGCAACTGGGAGCTGGACGAGGGCGACCAACCCCAGAATGATGGTCACGATGGCAAGCACATTGGCGAAAATCGGTCTTTCAATGAAGAACCGGGACAGCATCGGTGATCCTCTCCTTACTGCTCTTTGCCCGCTGGTGGTCCGCTTTGCGCCTGAGGTTTTTCGGTCGATTTGGAGGCTGCGGGAGTTCCGGCCCCCTGCTCGGGCGGGAGCGCGGCTGTCGGCTGCGTCTGTTTAATGGCCTTCACGGTTGCCCCCGGCCGCGTGCGTTGGATGCCTTTGACCACCACCCACTCATCTCCTTGAAGCCCGTGCTTGATCACCCGCATGCCGCCGTCTTCGAGCTGCCCAACGGTAACGGTGCGCTGCTCGACCACATTCCGGTCATTCACCACGAGCAGATAGCGTCCGCCCTGGTCAACCCCCAGGGCCCGCTCGGAAACCAGAAGTGCGTGTTTGCGCACATTGACCGGAATCCGGACGCGCACAAACATTCCGGGAAGAAGGGCCGGTACACTGCGTGGTAGAATCGGATTATCGAAGATGCCGCGCATCAGCAGCGTGCCCGTTCCTGTATCAAGCGAGGTAGCAGCGAAATCCAGGCGGCCTTCATGAGGGTAGCCCTCCTCCTCGTCGATGGCGAGGTAGACCGGAACATCCACCTCCTCGTCCTGGGTGTTCCGCTTGCCTTCCCTGCGTTCGCGTACCTGCTGCATGAGTCTCACCAGGTCCCGTTCATTGATGTTGAAGTAGGCGTAAATGGGATCCAGGCGGTAAATCAAGGCCAATTGGGTAGGCTGCCCGGCACCCACCAGGTTGCCGACATCCACCAGGTGTCGGTCGATACGCCCGGTGAAGGGAGCTCTGACCTGGGTGTAGCTGAGATTGATCCGGGCCACTTCGAGATTAGCCTTGTTCTGCTGGACCGTCGCTTCGTCGGCATCCCGCTGGGCCCGCCACTGTTCGACCGTGGACTGGGCGGTGGCATTCTGCTTGATCAATTGGAGCTGACGATTGTATTCGAGGGTGGAACGCATGAGGGTGGCCTCCGCCATGGCGAGGCTCGCTTCCGCCTGCTTGACTTTGGCCTCGTAAGGCGGCGGTTCGATGACGAAGAGCGGGTCACCCTTTTTGACGATATCGCCGTCCTTAAACTTGATGCTGGTGAGATAGCCCTCGACACGGCCCATCAGCGCCACCTGCTCGAAGGACTGGGTATTGCCGGTGAGCTCGATATATTCCGTCACCGGTTTCGTTATCGGCTGACTGACGGTAACCTCGGGAGGTGGTGGTGGGACATACTTGTTTTCATGCTGGCCACAGTTGGCGCTCAGCGACAGGGCCAGGCCCACCAGCAGCAGCCGCCCGACCGTCAGCCTCCGGGTCGCGACCGAGGGCTCAACCCCCCTTTTCCCCCGTTTCATGCGCGTTATCCTCCTACCAGTCGGGAGCCCGGAACAGAGTGTCCCGCTTCTCCGGTGATAGCGGCTCGACGGCCGCCGGTGTCAAAAGATTGCCCCAGTTGGTACGCTTTTTCATGGTTTCCCTGGTGTCGGCGGGGATGAAATGATCACCTTCACGCAGCTCCCAGCCCCCCCCAAAAGCGCGATAAACGGCTATCAGGCCTTGGGGGACATCCCCCTGCCCGACGGCCAGACCGTCCTGCTGACTCAGCAGAGACTGCTGCGAGGTCAGGACCGTCGTGTAATCCGTGGCACCCTCGCGGTACTGGATGAGGGAAAGTTCGACGGTGCGCCGGGCGGCGTCCACCGCCTGGGTCAGCGCCTCAACCCGTTCCTGGGCCTTGAGGAAGGATACCAGGCCGTCTTCTACCTCCTGCTGCGCCCGCAGCACCGTGTTTTGATAGGTAACCAGGAGTTCCTGAAAGCGAGCATCCTGCAGCCTGACATTATTGGTCAGCTGACCATAATTGAGCAGATTCCACTGAAAGGCGGGGCCGATCGAAGCCGTGCGACTGCGCCAGGAACTCACATCACCCAGGGCAAACTGACCCATGTCGGTCGCCAGAAACCCGAAACTGCCGGACAGCGAAAAGGCGGGGTACAGTTCCGCCTTGGCAACGCCAATCTGGGCGCACTGTGCTGCGGCCTGGTACTCGGCGTCGCGAATGTCCGGACGTCGGCGCAGCAGTTCGGCGGGCATGCCCACCGCAATTTCGAGAGGCGCCTGGGGGATCCCGGACGATCCCGCCAGCCGCTCTCCGAGCTGTCCCGGCGGGAGCCCCAGCAGGATGCTGAGCGCGTTCAGTTGCTGTCTCAGTTGCGTTTCCAGCTGGGGGATAGTGGCCTCGGTACTGTGCAGTTGGGTCAAAGCCTGCTGCACATCCCGCTCGCTGGTCGCTCCGCCCTTGAACCGCGCCTCGACTATCTGGAGACTCTCCTTTTGCGCCGCCACATTCTCTCTGGCAATGCGGAGGCGTTCCTCCAGGGTCCGGATCTGGACGTAGGTATTGGCCACATCCCCGGTCAGGGTAACCAGAGCATTGTCGTAGGCGGCGATACTGCTCAGCAGGCTCGCATCGGCGGATTCGACCGCCCGGCGAAATTTCCCCCAGAAATCCAATTCCCAGCCTGCCGAAAAACCCGCCTGAACCTGATTGTATTCAAACCCCAGCCCGCCGCTCAGTTCACTTTGCGGCGCAGACAATGATCCTTCACTTAACCGATTGTAATTGGCCGAACCGGTCAGTTGTTGGCTTTGAGGGTAGAGCTCGCCAACGGTAATGCCGAGTTGTGCCCGGGCCTCCAAGACTCGTACTCCCGCAGCCCGCAACGACAAGTTCTGTCGATAGGCGGTTTGAATGAGATCCTCGAGCACCGGATCGTTCAGGGCCCGCCACCATTCCCGATAGCTGCCCGGCGCCGCCTTGAGTCGCGGATCCTGACTCTCCTGCCACCGGTCGGACACCACGACGCTCGGCCGCAGGTAATCCGGACCAACCGGGGTACAGCCGCCGAGCAGGCCGAGGCCGAGCAAAAGCCCCCCCATTAGTCCTGCCAACCGCGCAGAACTGCTGGGCCTCCCAGCGGTTTTTAGTTTAACATGAGCTACCATCATACTTCTCCCAGAAAGCCAGCCAAACCGGGCTTCCCGACATGGCCAGAGGAGTAACCGAGCTATTCACCAGGCGCCTGGAAGGCACTGAGGGACGGAACAACGGTCAATCGATCCCGTGTGGTGCCAGCCTCATAAAAATGTTGCCACAATTGCACACCTAATGCAAGCCAGGCCTGCTTGCTCAATCATGCCTCAACTGGAAAACCCCCTTCAAAAGAGGTGATTCAATGTGCGCAAACCGGATCAAACCGTCATGACATCTCCAGCCATCAGGCCCAGTTCCTTGGACAACAGGTGCCGGTCACCTTCGGGCTTTCCCGTTTTGGTGAATTCACTCGGTGACCGATTCTCATGGTTGCTTCGAAATCACGGATCATGCTATGAAGAGCGAACACTCGAAGGGGTGGCTGTGATGTAAGAACCTGAGCCTTCAGGACCGGTAGGGTTGATAAAGGCCCTGCCTGAGAGAACAAAACCATGCCCCTTCCAACAGGTGACGGTGCCTGAACGACTCCTGTCAGGCATCTGCCCGGCCCCTTGCCGGGGATGACGAGCAGCCCATGAACCGTTGTCCTAATTGCGGCCTCCAGGGAATCTCCATGGCGTATACCCGCTGTCCCCAGTGCAACACCGACCTGGGCTCCCAAACGGGCCGTGAATCGCTTCTAGGCTCATACCAGCAGAGACGACAGAAATCTCAAAAGCAGTTCCTCGGGCAGATTGTTGGCGGGCTGCTGATTGCCTTGCTGGTCATTCTGGCGCTGACCACGCTCAAGCCGGTCAAACAGAACGAGTCCCGACTCCCCGACCGCGAGCGCGTCATTGCTCAAACGCTAGACAATCCCGCCGCCCGCCTGCACCAACCGGGCACGAAGGAGGAGAATACCACCCGGGCCGATCCTCCTCACCCTGCAGTTCAGGAAGCAGCACCCGAGAAGACCGCATCTGAGGTGCGCAGGCATCCGATACCACCGGCACCCCGCCGGGAGGTCCTGCCCGCAAACCCTTCGCCCACCCATACCGCGCGCAATGGTACCGTGGTTGGCGCCCAGAGAGCCCCAGTCAGCGGGCCAAAGTCGAAGACAGAACGAGAGACAGGGGTCTCCACCACCAGCGCGGCCTCGAGACACGGGAGCGAAGCCACCGAATCCTCGGATGAACTGACGTACGAACTCACTCAGATCCCTCCACTCCAGATGCCCCCTCCCCCGTCCGTCACCCCGGCCAAATCTTCGAAAGTCGATGCTCACCCGAGCAAAACCGGCCAGCCGAAAGCGCCTCCGCCCTCAGCAGCAATCCGACAGAGGGGCGACAAGGGCTTGAACTCAACATCCCGGAAGGCATCGTTGGCCAGTCCGCCTCCCACGGCGAACATGCCGGGGCAACCAGCCTATCAGCTTTACGATGCCCACGACACCGACACCTACTACAGCATCGCCAAGAAATTCTATGGATCGGGCCACTATTACCCGGTCCTCATGGAACACAACCCTGAAATCGGCATCTACCACATCGGCGAGGGAGTCCAGCTGAAAATCCTCAAGGATGCCGGTCGCGCCAAGGAGATTTTCCGAAAGATTGTCAAGCGTGATGGGAAAAAGCGCATCTGGTATTACACGGTGGTCGCGGGTGATACCCAGGAGTCCATCGCCGCAAAATTCTACAAGACCGACGACCGGGTCAAACGCCTCCTCCAGCTCAATCCGGACATTAAACTGCGGCCGGGGGCGCGCCTCCGAATTCAGCTTGAATAGGGCACTGCTCTGATCTGTCCCCAACCCGAAGCAAAAATGGTATTGACCTCCGTAACTCGAACCGGGAACGAAAGCCGCTAATCAAATTCGAGCTTCTCCCGGCGGGACGGACCGGGGCGACAGGCGCCGAGGTAGTGCTGCTGCCAGTATTTTCCCGAAAGATGATCTTCCCGAACTCGCCCGCCCGTGCTTGAAGAATGAATGAACCAACCGCGCGCCTCATAAATACCGACATGGGAGGCGCCTTTTTGTTCGATGTCGAAAAAGACCAGGTCGCCCTGCTGCAGATGATCCTGCCCGACGTGCGGTCCCGCCAGGTATTGATCGGAGGATTGCCGGGGAAGGACGATACCACACTGCTGGTAGACCCACTGGGTGAACCCCGAACAATCGAAACCCGTTGCAGGCGAAGCCCCTCCGGGATGGTACGGCACTCCCAGCTGACTTCGCGCCGCCTCGACGATCGGCGATACCTTCAGACCGAGCCCCACTTTCGGCGGGCGGCCCCGATCCGTTGCGCAGCCTCCCAGGGCCAGCATAATCATGACAAGCCCCAGGTGCGTGCCGAGAGTATGGCGAACGATGAGATTCATTGGGATCACAGGATGTCCACCGGGCCCAAGATGCTTGTTGGCCGGTTGCCCCAGGAGGCGGACATCTCCTGCGGGGCCACTCTTTCCGGATCGATTGCCGTGGCCTTCACCGCTACTGAGCCCATTCACGGGAGAGGTTGGTCTCGATGCTCGCAAGCTCGAAATCGAGCTCCTGCCGCAGCTTATCAAGGTTCAGGGTGGTGTTGGGACTGCGTGGCGGGACGCATGGTAGTTCCGCAATCTTTCGGGGAACCAGCAAGGCTTTCGAATAGCCAAGGTGTGCCGCGACGCGGGACCCCAATTCCCAGCGGCTGACACATTCGGCGCCTGCTACATGCCAGACGCCGGTCACCCGGCGGCGTATCAGTTCCAGGATCACCTGCGCCAGCTCGCCAACCGCAGTTGGATTGCGGTATTCGTCCACAAACAGCGGCGTCTCCCGACCTGCCTGCCAGGCAAGGACCAGTTTCTCATCCGCCCCCCGATCATGCTTCGGGCTCCTGCCGTAGACGAGTGACGTTCGGACGATGGTCCAGGGAGCCTCGCTGTCGCGGACTGCCAGTTCGGCAGCGAGTTTGGTCCGACCGTAAACGCTGATCGGCCTGGGATCATCCGCCTCGCGATAGTTACCCTGCTGCCCGTCGAAGACCAGGTCGGTGGACAGATGCACCAGAAAAGCACCGTTGCGGGAAGCCCACCGGGAGATCCACATCGTGCCGCCAAGGTTGATCGCTGCAGCTTCGGCGGGGTGCTGTTCGCAATGGACGGGATCACTCAAGGCGGCACTATGCACAATAACTGTCGGCTTGAGCCGATCCAGCAGCTGCCGGGTGGCATGACGATCACGGAGGTCCAGAGCCACCCAATTGCCGAAGGCTACCTCCGGTCTGCGCCGGTGGTATATCCCCCAGACCGGTCCCGTCCGGCTGAGCTGCTCCATCAGCCGAAACCCTACCAGACCGCTCGCGCCGGTAACGACGATACCGGTCATGCCCCACCCCACCCCGATCCCGCCGCCCTATATCGAATGGCAGCCAACCGGTTCATGGGGGTTGACCGCCGCTCACCGGGAATGGTAGTAAGAACCTGCATGATGCTCAATCCTCCGCCCCTGGTGCCTTGGCCGACAGCGGAATCGACCTTGTCATTTCTGCCTCCGGTGGGTGGGCCTAATGATTTTTGTGGGGATACAATATGCTTGGCATACCCGAATTGCTCATGATCCTGGCCGTGGTGTTGGTGGTTTTCGGCGCGGGAAAGGCGGCGGACTTCGGCAAGTCCCTGGGGAAAGGTATCCATGACTTCAACCGCCTCAAGGAAACGGGAGAGAAATTAGCCACGGAGCCGCTTAAAGAGGTTCAGAATCTCTCCCGACTGTTCGAAACGCCGCCGGAAACCACTCCGGAAGCCCCTCCTGCCGCCGAGTCCACGCCAAAAGCCACCTGAATCTGCTGTCAGCGGGACCACTCAGCCTGCCATCGCCCGCAACGTTACACCCTCTGCGCGGCGGTCCTTTGGCACAGCGTCGCGAAAACGGGATCCCTCACGCTATCCAGTTTCGGGCGACAGACCAGCGCAGCCGTTTTCGGTTACCGGCTGGCCCTGGGCTCTGAGCACCCGATGCACCATTTCGCCAAACATTCGGAGGGTGCAGGGCTTCGTCAAGAATCCCCTGATTCCCAGTCGTTGCGCTCTCTCTTTGTCCACATGTTCACTGTACCCCGTACACAGGATGACAGGCATATCCGGCCGCACCTCCATTACCCTCCGGGCCAGCTCGACCCCTGTCATTTGCGGCATGGTCATGTCGGTGATGACAACGTCAAACTGGCCAGGCTGCGCCACAAAAGCCATGAGGGCTTCCCTCGGGTCTGACAGGGCAAGGACCTCATAGCCCAGATGGGCGAGCATCTGTCTGCCAACATCCAGTAAGACGAATTCGTCGTCCACCAGCAGGACCCTGCCGCTGCCGTCGGGGACGGGTCGAAAGTCTTGCGACTCCCTTTGTTCCAACTCCGGTTCAGCCACCGGCAGATAGATGTCAATCGCCGTACCGCGACCTGAGGCACTATCGATCCTGAGCGCCCCGCCATAGTTCATGACCGTACCGTGCACGATCGACAGTCCCAGGCCGCTGCCCTCCCCGTTCTGCCTGGTAGTAAAGTAGGGGTCGAAAATGCGGTCTCGAATGGCGGGATCAATCCCGGAACCGCTATCCTTTACCATCAATCTCACGTATCGACCAGGACGCAAATCGCCGTAATCCAACGCTTCGGGTGTCTCGACGAGCGCATCCTGAAGACTGATCTCCAGAATTCCCGATCTTTCTGTCATGGCCTCGACGGCATTGGCGCAAAGATTTAGAATCAGCTGCTGCACTTCCCCGGGATCACCCAGGAGCGACGCTCTACTGTCAAGCTTCTCTCTGATTTCGATGCTCTCCGCAAGAGAAGTCCGAAGCAGTCTCAGTGAATCCCTCACCACGCCTGCCAAATCGACAGGCTGCCGGTCCTGGCGAACGGGACGGCTGATGGCCACGAGCTGCTTGACCAGTCTTTCCGCCCGAAGAATGCCAACCAGGGCCTGCCGGAGATGTTCCTTCGGCCGGGAGCCATCCGGAAGCTCCAACATGGCCATCTCGGTGTAACCAACGATGATTCCGAGGATGTTATTGAAATCGTGAGCAATGCCTCCCGCCAAGGTCCCGATCGCCTCCATTTTATGGGCCTGATGAAGGCGTCTCTCCAGAGCTCTTTGCCGGCTCACATCCCTGATCGTGCCCTGATGTTGAACCAGGTTACCCATCTCGTCTTTACACCCGACCGAGGTAATCAGGGTTTCGACCACGCTGCCGTCCTTCCTGCACATGGTCACGGGATAGTCTTTGATGAAGCCGGCATGGGCAATCTGCCGGAGCAATTCTTCGCGCTGCTTCGGGTTCTCGTAGAGGTTCTGGATCTTGCTGCGCATCAACTCGGAGCGGTCGGCAAATCCGAAGAGCTCTATGGCTGCGTCATTGAAGTCGAGCCAGTCACCTTCCGGCGCCGATATGAAAACACAATCTCTCGAGGTCCGAAAGAAATCCCGGTACCGTTGTTCGCTCTCCCGCAAGCGCTGTTCGGTACGGTTGCGCTCGGTCATGTCCTGGAACAGGGATAGAATCAGGTTGTGGCCATGGAGTTTGATGATTCGAGCGGCGGTGAGCACCTCCCGAATTTCGCCGGTTTTGGTTTTCAAGAGTATCGATTCATCGCGCAGGCGCCCTTCCCTTTGGAGCTTCTCGACAATTCGGACGCGGGCCTCGGGCTCCGCCCAGATGCCGAGATCCAAGCCGGCCCTCCCAATGATCTCTTCCCGCTCGTAGCCGAGCATGTTGAGGAAACTGCGATTGACGTCCACATAGCGGCCATCGCCAAGGGAGCTGATGATAGTGGGGGTGGGGCTTTCATGAAAGGCTATGGAGAATCGCCGCTCGGATTGCCTGAGAGCGTCCACGGCGAGCTTTCGCTCGGTGGAATCCTTAGCGGTGCCTTCGTAAAAAAGGATCCTGCCCTGAGCGTCGCGAACGGTTCGAGCGTTGACCGAAATCCAGATCGTTTGCCCGTCTCGACGCCGCAAACGCGTTTCGAAATTCTTCACCACCCCGATCTGTTCGTAGAGAAGCTTAATGATGTTACGATCGTCGGGATCGACATAAAGATCGGTCTGGATATCGTCGATGGCCGCGATCATTTCTTCCGGACTGTCAAACCCGCACATTCCGGCATAGGCCGGATTTACACTGAGGTATTTCCCTTCCGGAGTGGCCTGGAACATACCCTCTATGGCATTTTCGAACATGCTCCGGAATTTTTCTTCACTTCTCCGGAGAGCCTCCTCCGTTTCCTTGAGCCTGGTGATATCCACTGCGATGATCAGCCATACCTGACGACCATCAACCCAACGTATGACCCGATGGCTGCATTGATACCAGGCCCGGGTCTTCGTGTTCTGCGACTCCCAGACGCTATTTTCACGCGGAACGCCCTCACCCTCCGACAACCCTCTCCCGCAACACTCCGGGCACGGCCCATCACGACCCTCCTGCAGAGCCTGCCAACAGATCCTGCCGGCCAGATCGCCGTACCTTGCGATACCATATCGATTGGCGTACACAATCTCATGGGTTGCGGGGTCGATGGCATAGACCAGACCATCGAAATTCTCGAAGACCGAAAACAGCCCTTCCGGTTGCTGAATAACCTCTTCCCGGGTGGTATCGTCCTTGCTCTCAGCCATGGATCACTACCCCTCCGCAGCGCATCTCAGGTGACTTCTCCGTCCGGCTCGGCGTACGTGGCGACAAGTCCCTCCCTCTCCCAGAAAATGTCTTCGGGATTGATACCTTCCTGATTGTAAGACTCCACGATGTCACTGCAGAGGTCACAAACATGCTCCTTTTCGAGTGGGACCAGGTGTCATGAGGCGGGAACTCGACTCCGCCCGTTGGCAATTTGCGACTTGGCTTCATCTTACCAGGAGGAATGGATATCACGCAATTGTCTTTTCTTCTCCGGAGAGGAAGCCGGATGCAGTGGTTGTTTGGCGGCAGGAGTAGGGGAGTACGCCGGTGATGATCGGCAGTCACTCGGATGCTCAGATCATTTGGAAACAACAGAGGGTTCCAGGATATCGGCGGACATCCTTTGAGGAAACGTCATGGGGGGCCAGGGCAATCGCAAGAAATTCCCACAGCGGGGGGGAGAGCCGCAACCAGACCGAACCACGGAGACACGGAGGCAC
>JAPXSS010000067.1:0-17840 GCA_033812955.1 Syntrophobacteraceae bacterium
TGTTAGGTCCGACTACCTTGTAGGCAATCTGTTTGCCCTCCTCGAACTTCACCGCAGCATTGGCAACGGTAAGGATGTTGCGCTTTTCTTCAAAGATGACCTTCACATGGGTGGTCATCTCCGGCCTCAAAAAGGCCGCGTCTTCCTTGGGGATACTCATGATGGCAAGGTAGTAGACGATATTGTCCTTGGTTTGCGGCTGCGGATAGAGCTTATCGATACTTCCCCGAAAGGTCTTGTCGGGAAACGAGTCAACGTAGAATTCAACCTGCTGGCCGACCTTGGTCTTGCCGATGTTGGTTTCATCGACGTAGATCTGCATATCGAGACGGGAAGGGTCCTGGATGGTAACCAAATTAGCGACCTGGAGTCCTGCCACGATGGTTTCCCCCTGCTGGAGGGTAACGTCCGAGACAACGCCGTCAATCGGTGCATAGATCTTCGTGTAGGATAGCGTGACCTCGAGTTCTTTGATCTGAGCGGTGATTTCGGCGACTCTGGCCTTGGTGATCTCGACCTCGCTCTGGTATTCTTTCTGGAGCTTCCGCCAGTTAGCCTCAAGCGCCCTTTGCTGGCTCTCGGCCTTGTCCACCGCATCGGGGGTAGTGTATTCGAATTTGAGAAGCTCCTTTTCCCGACTGTGATTGATCTTCGCATACTCGAGGTTGGCCTGAGCCTCCTTGATCCGCTGGGGATAGGTCGACTCGACCTGATCCAGGGTTTTGCGCGCGCCCTCGAGGGCAGCCTGTTGCCGTTGGATCTTCTCACGGGTCTCCCGGTCGTCGATGAGGGCGACCAGATCCCCCTGCTTGACCCGGTCGCCAATTTTCACATTCATCCGGACGATCGTTCCGGTTGCCCGGGACCCGATCTTCACCACCGCCCCCACCTGGGATTTGATGATCCCGGTTTCCACCAGAACCCCCCGGATGTCTCCCCTTTCAACCCTGGCCGTTTCGAGAACCTGGACTTCAGGCGCGGCAAAGTACTTCCGATAGGTAAGGAACCCACCGCCAATCAAGACTGTGAGCACCAGCAGGATGATCCAGAGTTTTTTCACAGGGTTCTCGCTCCTCGATGATCGTCCGGAAACCAATATGCCATTCTCTCAGGGTGGGCTCAGCCCACCGACCGCACCCCACACTCCCACATCTGCCACCGCTATCCGACAGCCCGTCACGGAACCAAGGATTCCAGTTTCTTGACCCCCGCCGTCCGCTCGAGCAGCGCTTTGGAAAGCACGAGATTGAGCTTTGCAAGCGTCAGCTGTTCCTGGGCTCGGGCCAGAGCGGCCTCGGCGGTCAGCAGCGAAAGGATGTCGCCCTTCCCAACCTTGTACTCCCCGAAGGCCTGAGCGTAATTCTCATTAGCGGACCGGGACTGCTCCCGGGCTACCACAACGTCCCTGGCGGCCGTCATAAAATCCTCATGGGCCTTGGCCACTTCCAGCAGGACCTGGCGCACGGTTTCATTGAGGTTTTCCTCCGAAACCCTGATATCGATTTGCGCGGCCCGGGTCTTGTAGAACTTTCCCAGTTCGAAAATGTTCCACGTAGCGTAGAGGCCGATAGACTGGTCGGTATCGTTGGGGACGGTGCCGTAGAGTCCGCCGTCGGTTTTGGAATAGGCACCACTGGTCGAGATGACGGGATAGAAGGCGCTCGTCTGCAGGGAGACACTATTCTTGGCAATAATGAGGGCATTCTCGGCACGCTTCAGTTCGGGCCTGGCTAGGGCCGCGTCGGACAAGGTGCTCCGGTCCGGTACGCGTGGATCGAGATCCAGGGAGCCATCCAAATCGTAAGGTGTCTCGAGCGATCTTCCCAGCAGCGAGTTCAGTTCCGTGAGACCTTTGGAAAGATCGCCCTCGGCCTGCACCAGGTTGAATCGTGCCTGTTCCCGTCGCACCGAAGCCTGGAGCACATCGGACAGTTT
This sequence comes from Syntrophobacteraceae bacterium, assembly GCA_033812955.1. Taxonomy (GTDB): domain Bacteria; phylum Desulfobacterota; class Syntrophobacteria; order Syntrophobacterales; family Syntrophobacteraceae; genus JADGQM01. The sequence continues at coordinate 1,936 of JAPXSS010000067.1, forward strand.
GGCAACCCCCAGCCGGTGGCGGCCCTGTGCGACCTCGTAATCCTTCTCCGCATCCCGCAACTGCGTACGGCGCTCATCAACGATCTCCCGCCTGGCCATGGTGCCGAAAAAAACCGTTTTCACGGCGAACTCGAGCTGTAGAGAACTGGTTGCCAGCTCATCATTGTTCATGTCCCGGTTGGCTCGGGCAATATTGCGGTTAGCCTTTCGCTTGCCACCGTCGAAAAGGGTGTAGGAAAGGGCGACGTTATAGGACCCCTTGTCGTAGTCCCCGAGGGTCGAGTCATGCCATCTCTGGGCCCCATCGGCATCCAGGCTCGGCAGATAGGGCGACAGCGATGCCTTATAGAGCGCTTCCGATGATTGGACTTTATATTGCACTGCCTTGTAGGAAGGGAGGTTCTCCCTGGCCATGGCGATGGCCTCGTCCAGGTTCATGGCACCGGCTCCTCCGGACAGTGCCGTCAGCAACCAGACCAGACAAGCCCCGGCAATGAGCATCGTAAGGTTCAGATAAGGTCGTGGCATAGGCTTACTCCAGAGAAACAACCATCCACGAAGTCACACGAAGAGAAATCGCCAGCACAGCGCCAGAATGAACACGGGGGGCTCACTGCTGGAGATTCTTAAGAATCTGCGACAGGGTCAGGCGATCCTCTTCCGAAAAAAGCTGCTGTTCGGCGGCGCTCTTTTCCGGCAGCGCTTCATAGCGATCGAGCAGCCTGGAGAGGAACCCTGCCGCTTCCTCCTTTGGATTCACCAAGTGCCCCTCAGCCACCGGTTCCGCAGGTGCTGCCGACGGAACTGCCACCACCTCGCCTGGAGGCTCTTCCGACAACGCCGTCGGCGCTATCGGCGGAACCAGTGCCGGTGACACGGGTAGCGGCTCTGCCGATGCCGCAGCGTTCAACGGCTCAGGCTGGGAAGAGGGTTCGCCTTCCTGTTCCACGAGAAAACCCCGCTCCCGTTCCCCCGGTTGGAGATTCTGGTGGATCAACATGAGCCGTTCAGCCCGCTCGGGAGCTCCACCCTTCCTCGCCAATTCAGCCAGCAACCGGAACAGGAGGGCATTCTTCTGGATTTCCCCTTCAACTGCAACGAGCACCTGTTCCGCTTCATCGTGCTCATCCAGCTCCTTGAGAGCCCATCCGAGAAGCACGCGGCCGCGAAGGTGGTGAGGATGGCGGGTCAGTCCCTGACGACAAACTTTCAGAGCCTCTTCCCAAAACCCGCGATAGCAGAGCTCTTCAGCCAAGGGTGCAAAGGCGATGGAGCCGGGGTCAATCTTCAACAACTCTTCGTATTGTTTGACGATATCCATATGCCTCCTTTTCCCAAAGTTGTGAGCCATTGTAGGAGTCCTCTCTAATCTTACCGCGCCACAGAATCAAGTGATCATCGGTCGCGGGCATGACGGATGATGAGCGGACACTCATTTGTGTGGCGCTGTGCGTGTTGTGAGTTTACGGATAGTGCCCGGCAGTGGTCAAGAAAGAAAAGTTGATCGGGAAAGGCGAGGCTGGGATGGTTCGAAGCGGTCATCCTCCCGTGGGAGCCTGAGCGGGCCCGGCCAGGGTATTGCGCAGTTGGGTGGCGAGCTTGTGAGCCTGTCTCTGGGGTTCCGGAATGCGAAAGCCGCCTAGACAGCGCCGAACCAACTCCTTTGAGCTTTCCTGGTCACTCAGATGTCCCGGTGAAATGTAGATGGGTTTCACTCCGGTTCGCGAACAAAAGACCCATCCGACCACCTCATCCCGAAAGCGGAGCGGTACCCCAGCTCCCCGCTGCAGCGCAAACGGTTCGTGATCCCCGCAGAGGCGGCTTTTCGCACAGCCGACGGTGGGGAGGTCAAGGCACAGTCCCAGATGAGAAGCCAGGCCGAACCTGCGGGGATGGGCAATGCCCTGCCCGTCGCAAAGCAAAACATCCGGAGGATATTGCAGCTTGTCCAGGGCCGCCAGCACGGCTGGTACTTCGCGGAACGAGAGCAAGCCGGAGATGTACGGAAAGGTGATGGAAGTGACTACATGCGCGCTTTCCAGGAAGCTGAGTTCCGGCCACTGGAAGGTCACGACCACCGCGACCAGCCGATTGGCCTGGGCAACATAGGCAAGGTCAGCTGCTCCCAACACTCGGAAGTTTTCGGGAAGCGGTTGCAGGAGAACCTTCGGGGCCAGTTCCCGCTGCAACGCCCGGGCTTCGGCCGGTTTCAAATCCCAGCGGTTCTTCACTCTTCACTTCTCTAACTACACCGGGAAAAGCCGCATGCCCGGCACACAATACAGCCACCCTCGTGTTCCACCGCGCTGCCGCAATCGGGACACGCGCCCATGAGGCTGTAGACGGCACTAATATTGGCATGCGCATTGTGATTGAGTACTTTCGCGATGGCGTCGGAACACGACAGAATCTGTTCCCCGTTCTGCCACTGCGGCGACGGGCAGCGGATTCCCAGCAACTGGCGGATAATCGATTCGATCTTGACCCCGGAACGGAGGGCCAGCGAAATAAGGCGGCTGGTGGCTTCAATCTGTGAGTAGGCGCAACCGCCAGCTTTGCCCATTTGCGCAAAGACTTCGCAGAACCCGTGTTCATCCCAGTTGACCGTAACATAGAGTTTGCCGCAACCGGTATTGACTCGTTCGGTAATGCCGGAAGTCTTATCCGGGCGAGGGCGTGGTTCCACCTGCGGGTATTGAGGCTTGCGCTGGATGTTGAGCACCTGCGTATCCCGACTGCCGTCCCGGTAAATGGTCAGCCCCTTGCAGCCGAGGTCATAGGCCATGAGGTAGGCATTGCGGACATCTTCCGGGGTGGCACTGAAGGGGAAATTGATGGTTTTGCTGACCGCATTGTCGGTGTGTTTCTGAAAAGCAGCCTGGATGCGGATGTGCCAATCGGGAGTGACGTCGTGAGAGACGACGAACGCCTGGCGCACTTCTTCCGGGATTTCCAGAAATCCTCGGATGCTTCCCGTTTCGGCAATACGCTTCATCAGTTCCTCGACATAGAAGCCCTGCGCCTTCGCGGTTTCCTGGAAAAGGGGATGGACTTCGAGCAGTTCCTGCCCATCCAGCACCTTGCGCACAAAGCTGATGGCGAAGAGCGGCTCAATGCCGCTGGAGCAGCCGGCAATGATGCTGATGGTCCCCGTCGGGGCAATGGTGGTGGTGGTGGCGTTGCGCATGAAGGGGGTATCGGGATGGTCGTAAATCGAACCGCGATAATTGGGAAAGTTTCCCCGGCTCTTTCCCAGACAGGCAGAAGCAGCCTTGGATTCCTGCTGAATGAAGGCCATGACCGCTTCGGCGGTCTGCACCGCGGCCTCGGAGTCATAGGGGATGCCCAGGGCGATCAGCAGATCGGCAAAACCCATAACGCCAAGCCCAATCTTTCGGTTCGACCGGGTCAGCTCCTCGATTTTGGGAAGCGGGTACCGGTTGACTTCGATAACGTTGTCGAGGAAATGGACTCCATCCCAGGTCACCTCCCTGAGATGATCGTAGTCAATCTCACCGTCTTTGATCATGTGAGCAAGGTTGATGGAACCCAGGTTACAGGACTCGTACGGCAACAGCGGCTGCTCGCCGCACGGGTTGGTGCTCTCGATCCGGCCGACGGCAGGGGTGGGATTGTTGCGGTTCATCATATCCAGAAAGATCAGCCCCGGTTCACCATTCTTCCAGGCCGACTGGACAATCTGATCAAAAACCTGCGGGGCGGATAGACTGCGCACCCGCTCTCCCGTGCGCGGATTGATCAGATCATAGTCCTTATCGTCTTTCACCGCCTGCATGAACTTATCGGTGGCTGCCACCGAGATATTGAAATTGGTCATGCGATCGTTGTCAGCCTTACAGGTAATAAAGCGTTCGATGTCGGGGTGGTCCACCTTCAGGATTCCCATATTGGCCCCCCGGCGGGTGCCACCCTGTTTGACGGTCTCCGTCGCCACGTCGAAAACGGTCATGAAGGAAACCGGTCCACTGGCCACGCCCTGAGTGGTGAGTACCTGGTCGTTTTCCGGGCGAATGCGCGAAAACGAGAAGCCGGTACCCCCTCCGCTCTTGTGGATCATGGCGGCGTGTTTGATGGCATCAAAGATGCTGTCGATGGAATCCTCCACGGGCAGCACAAAACACGCAGACAGTTGGCCCAAGGGGCGGCCCGCATTCATCAGGGTGGGAGAGTTGGGGACGAAATCGAGGGACGCCATGAGACGGAAGAAGCGGTCAGCCGTCTCCTCGACCTTCTCCTCTCCCTCGAAGGCGGCATCGCCCGCCGCAACGGCCCGCGCAACCCGCCAGAACAGCTCCTCCGGTGTTTCGATGAGCTCGTTTTGTTCGTTTTTCCTCAAGTAACGCTTCTTGAGTACGACCAGAGCGTTCCCCGACAAAGACAGCGACGACGCCTTCCGTGCTTGCAAGCGGCGTTTCGTATCAGAACTCATAGAAGGCCCCTGATGTTCCATGGTGGGTGTTTCAACAAAGTATTCCTGGTCCAGCATTTTACCTTATCCTGTTCCGGAGCGAATGACATCAGCCCGATATCTGAAATGTATGGTAGTCCCCCCCCCGAATGATTTCGGCTCATCATTAGGAAAAAAGAGCGCTCTGTCAAAGCATAAAATGTCCTGAAAAAAAGCAGAGTTTCGGCCAAGGACTGGATGTAAAAGTCAAAATCGAACCACTCCCCCGACCTGTTATAGGGTTCCGTTCCATGGCCGACCCGCTCAGCCCCTGCCGCTCCCTCTACCCAAACGGACTTCTAATCCGTAGGTCGCAGGTTCGAATTCTGCCAAGCGCGCCAGTTTACAGACGCACCATTTCTCCCTGTGAAGGCGTTGCCCATTTAATTCCGCTGAACTCTGCCAAGTTACCGGGTATCCCTGCCTCGGAGCAGTGCTGCCATGTGACAATCGACCCGCCTTTGGCTCCCCTCCAAGAAAGGCGAAGCATAGCCTGCGGTTCCCCATAGACGGGCTGGGGGGGGGTGAAAAGGGATTGCGAGCGGGGTAAAATCTAGTTGCATGCCAGGCAAAAATAGCAGAAGAAGGAGCCAATCATGCAAAAGCGCGGAGGGGGCCGGTTCGGGAAGTATGGAGATTTGAAGCGAAAGGATAAGATCCGAGCGGCCCGCAGGCTTCAGCGTGACGATAAGGTGAAGGCGAGTGTTCAGCGGTCCGTGGCCATGGCCCGAAAAGAGGCAGGCTGCGGTCACCGGGCACCGACGGCGTGGCAGGGGAACGGCTGCGCCCCCGATCGAAAACCCAATGGGGAGGCTGAAAACAGTTAGTCCTTTATGGATGCGTCAGATACTAGTGAACCGAAGAAGAAGCGAACACACGTAACCATCAGGCACATGGAAATAGACGACCTGGCAATGGTATTTCATCTGGGAGAAAAGCTTTTTACCGCGCGGGAAGTCCCCAATCTCTACCGCACCTGGGACGAATTCGAGGTGGTGACCCTCTTTCAGGGGGATTCCGAGTTTTGCCTGGTGGCCGAAATGGATGACGAGATCGTGGGGTTTGCCTTGGGGACGACCGTCACCAAAAGCCATTCTGCATGGAAGTACGGGCATCTGGTCTGGCTTGGCATCGATCCCGAGGTCCAGGGACACGGGGTCGCATCGAAGCTCTTTCACCGCTTTCGGGAACTCATGGTGGAAGACGGTGTGCGGATGATGCTGGTCGATTCGGAAGCCGACAATCTGCCGGCCCTCTATTTTTTCCGTAAAATGGGCTTCGGCAGTCCCCAGGAACACATTTACCTGGCTCTCAACCTCGATCCCCACCTGCGGCAGTACCGCGAAAAAAAATCGAACGGCCGATCCACTTCCCGCTACCGGACGGATGATGATGACTAAACCGCCAGCTGGCGTTCACCCACCCCGGCTGCGCCAACTCCTCCGCCGGATGCTCGACATCTACAGCCCCTCCGGCAAGGAGGAGGAAATCCTGGAATACCTCTACAGCTATCTGAAACGCCGGGGACTGCCGATCATTGAACAGGAAGTGGACGACAACCGCTACAATCTGGTGGTTCTGCCGCCGGAAACGGAAATTGCCCTGGTGCTGATCGGTCATGTGGACACGGTCATGGCCTACGACCTCGAACGCCTCGGCTACGAAAAAGAGGGAGATCTGGTGCTGGGCCTCGGCGCTTCGGACATGAAAGGCGGCTGCGCCGCCATGATCGAAGCTTACCGGGTGGCCTGGGAATTGGTCGAGGGACGGCTTCCCGTAGCGCTCGCCCTGGTGGTCGGCGAGGAAGAAGACGGCGACGGGGCGGTGGTGCTCGGGCGGGAATACCATTTCCCCTGGGCCCTGGTGGGAGAACCCACCAACCTCCAGCCCTGCCTCAGCCACTATGGCTACCTCGAAGTGCAGAGCACCACCAGGGGCAAACGTATGCACGCCTCGCTGGCCAATAAGGATCAGAATCCCATCGATGCCATGCTGCGTTTTCTCCTGAAGATTACCCGATACATGGAAACCGAACGGCCGGAAATGATTTACAACCTGCGGGACTTGTCCAGCTCCCAGGCTGGTTTTGCCGTCCCTGAATGGTGTGACGCCTGGCTGGATGTCCATTTGCCGCCCACGGCTCCGGTTGGCGAAATCATTCTCGAAATGGAAGAGATCCTGCACCGCGAACGCAATGAGGCTCCAGGGTTCAGCGGCATGCTTCGGTTCGCCACCGTCCACGCTGGCTACACCATTCCCGAAAAGGGCTGGCCGGTGGAAATCCTGAAGCAGGTTTTCATCGATCACTCCCTCCCCTGGCAACCACAGGCCTTCCGCAGCCATTCCGATGCCAACCTGCTCTGGGAAGCGGGCATGAAGCCCATCCTGCTCGGCCCGGGGGAACTCGCTCGAGCCCATGCCCCGGACGAAGCGGTCTCGTTTGAGCAGGTCACGCTTGCCGCTCAGCTCTATCTCGACCTCCTGCTCGCTCTTTCAAGAATGCAGGATGAAACGCGCAGCTGACTTCATATTCTGGTTGCTGCCGGTTTTATGCTTCCTGGGATGTGCCGGCTCTCCCGAAACCATTGCGGATCTTTACACCCTGCCACAGGACGCAACCTTCTATCTCGATCCCGCGACAGCTACCGCCGAAATGGTCTCCCGGGAACGGCAGCAGGCGATGCATGAGCATTTCCTGCGGCAATTCTTCCTGCCCTGGCGTCGGACCGAAACATCCCTCACGCGGCAGGAGTTGGTCCGCGAGTTTGCCAACTGCCGCAACGATCCCGGTTACGGTGAAAACCTGCAACATCACACCCTCGCCTGGTATGACACCCTCGCTCGGAATGCCTCTCTGGAAAGTTTTCCCAATGCCGGTTTTCGGGGCATTACCATCTATCCTTCCAACCTGCGGCGCCAGCCAACCTCGAAACCTCATTTCTCGAACCCGAGAGCCGACGGATCTGCCTACCCGTTTGACAATTTTCAGAATTCGGCTCTTCCGGCCAATACTCCCGTCTACGTAGCTCATGTGTCCCGCGATCAGGCCTGGGTCCTGGTTGAATCCCACTACGCTGCGGGGTGGCTCCCGGCGCGGGACGTCGTAAAAGTGGACGAAAACTTGATGGAGCCCTGGCAGAGTGCCGGCCAATTGGCCATTATCCGCGATGAGGTGCCTGTATCCGACGAAGAGGGCCGGTTCCTCTTCATGGCTGGCGTAGGCGCTCGGTTCCCACGACGAAACGGTGCTGACGGCACTTGCCGGATTCTGGTCATTCAGGCCAATGAAAAGCACACAGCACGCCTCATGACCGCTGTTCTGCCCGCCACCGCCGCCGTCCTCCAACCGCTGCCGCTGACCCCTCGCGCGCTGGCCGAAATGGCCAACCAATTCATGAATCAACCCTACGGCTGGGGTGGCCTGTATCAGAACCGGGACTGCTCATCCCTGCTCAAAGACCTCTTCGCCCCCTTCGGCATCTGGCTGCCGCGCCATTCCGCACACCAGGCGCTGGCAGGGGGGACATTGCTCGAGTTGGGCTCCCTGAACCCGCACGACCGGGAACGGATGATCCGGCAGCACGGCATCCCCTTCCTGACCCTCCTATGGGCACGCGGCCACATCATGCTCTACCTCGGCCAGTATGAGGGGCACGCCGTAGTTTTCCACACTTTCTGGGGCATCAAGACCCGAAGCATCTGGGGCCGGGAAGGGAGAAAAATCGTTGGTCATGCCGCCATAACTTCGCTTCATCCAGGTGCAGAATTGAGTGATCGCGACTTTCCCAGTGGGGATCTTCTCCACCGGCTGGAGGGGATGACCGTTTTGAAGTGAGAACCGCAGAAGTTCAGAAGTATGGATTTTCAGTCCTCGATGGTAAAGCGCCATTTGCAGTAATTTTCGGGCGGGTGCGGATCGGGCGGGGCGTAGACGCATTCCACACGGATGGCTGGGTCAATTTCGCGGGCAAAGCCGATGAATTCGTCGCGATGCATCTCCTTACAAGCGTATTCCGGCAGGCCGTGTTTGACTCTGGCCTCCTGGGTAGCGCAGCGGGGGATGGTGATTATCAGCTCATCATCACGTTCTTCGAACTCATACCCGATCAGGATAGCCCATGGGAAGAGCTTCTGCGCCCGAGCAAAGCCCTTCAGACCCTTCTCGGTAATGCTGAAACGCTGCTTCAAATCTCTTGCGGCCAGGCCCGCAATCCGGCCCCAGACCTGCTGGTTGATGGCTTCGGCAGTTTCCAGGCCGAAACGTTCTTCCGTTTTCAAGAACCAGAAGGCGTCCACTACCCGATAATGCCAAAGGAGGAACGACACGTAATTACGGACCTCTGTCTCATCCATCCGCTCCAGAAACTCGAACTTCATTTCAACTCCTGTTGTTCAAGGATTGCCGCCTGAATTCAGCCTCACCGTCTTCTTACCATAAAACTCACGACCCTTGCATCCACCAAATAAGAAAGGTTAAAGAGATACCCGGATTCACCGTTTCCCGGGTCGAGGTTGAAGAAAGGCTACGCTCATGATTTCCGCTAACATTAATTCGTATCTTTTCGGGACACCCTGAAACCATGAAAAGGACGAAGCCTAACGGACAACTCACAACCCGCAACTTGTTACCCGCAGCTTTTCGAGACAGGAGCGACCGATGACGTCGCGCAAGCCTCCAAGCGCCCCCACTCCTCCAGCATCCAGGGTCCCTGGCTCTCAGCCCGCCTGCCCCGGCTTACCCGGTTCGGGCCGGCAGCTTCATATTGAAGCAAAAGGGCTGACCCGGATCTACCGGTTGGGTGCAAGTGAAGTGGTGGGAATCGATAACATCGATCTACAAATCTTCAGTGGTGAGCTGGTGGTCCTGAAAGGCAACAGCGGCTCGGGCAAGAGCACGCTTCTAGCGCTGCTGGCAGGGCTCGATCAGCCCACCCGGGGGGACCTGATTGTGGGGGGGCGGAATCTGAATCAGGCTACCACGAGAGAGCTTACCCGGTATCGTCGCGAGACGGTGGGGGTGGTGTTTCAGTCCTTCAATCTCCTGCCAACGCTGACAGTCCTTGAAAATGTTTCCCTGCCCGCCCTGCTGGCGGGGAGAGCGTTCTCGACGGTCAGCGCGAAAGCCTCTGAGCTACTGGCCTGGCTCGGTCTTGCACCCCGCCTCCACCATCTGCCCGCTCAGCTTTCCGGAGGAGAGATGCAGCGCACGGCCATCGCTCGAGCCCTGATCAACAACCCGGCGATCATCCTGGCCGACGAACCGACCGGCAACCTCGACAGCCTCAACGGACGGATGGTGATGAAACTTCTCGACTCTGTAAACCGCGATCTCGGAACCACGATCATCATCGCGACCCACAGTGACCTTGCCGACTCTATCGCAACCACTGCCATCGGTCTCAAAGACGGGGCAATTATCGACAGCGCATGCATGAGTTAGCGGCCTTCCTTCACCTTTGGCTGTGGTTCGGTGTTCGCCAGCTCCGCATCCACCTCTGGCGCACCCTCGCGGTGCTGCTGGGGATCGCCCTGGGGGCCGCCGTCTTCACCAGCGTTCGGCTGGCAGTCGAGGCTTCTTTGGACTCTTTCACCAAGAGCATCGACGCCCTTTCCGGAAAGTCCGACTGGAGCGTTCTTTGCCCAGGCGGGCGGGTGCCGGAAGCGCTTCTTGCCGGCCTGATCAAACACCCGGCAGTGCAGGCCGCCTCGCCACTGTCAACCACCTATGTTCAAATCGGAGAGGAAAGGGCGGAACCATTCCTCCTGATTGGCCTCGACCCTATCCTCGACCGCCCGTTTCGGACCTGGCAATCGGCCTCTCCCGTTTCGCCCGATTCCTTTTCGAACCCACCCTCCAATTCCCAGTCTCCGTCATCCACAATCCGAAATCCAGCAATCCCCTGGCTCGACCTCATGACCGAGCCTTACACCATGATGGTCGGGGCACAGCTCTACGATGCTGAACGCCTGCAGGAACGTCCGCACGTAGCATTGGTGCATCCGCATGGCACGAAGACTTTTCGGGTGCTGGGCCAACTGGCTTCCGAGGGACTCGCCATGGTCGAGGGCGGCAAGATTGCGGTCACGGACATGGCAACTTTTCAGGAATTTACCGGGACTCACGGCACGGTCGATCGCATCGACCTCGTCTTGAAACCTGCCGCCACCACAGATGGCGCAGAACGCCTTCGAGCGGAGCTTCCGCCGGGAATCGTTCTGGAGCTGCCATCGGATTTCAAAGAAAGCGGCAGGTTGCTGGTGCGCTCCTATCAAATCAATCTTTCGGTGCTGAGCTTCGTATCCCTCTTCGTCGGCATGTTTCTGATCTACAGTTTGATTTCGCTCCACGCCATTTCACGGCGCAAAGAACTGGCCATCCTGCGGTCCCTGGGCGCTTCTTCACGCCTCGTGTTCCTGCTCTTCCTGGCGGAAGGAGCGTTCTTCGGCATCCTCGGATGGCTCCTGGCCATCCCCCTCGGATCCTTCATGGTCAGGTATCTGCTGGGTCGTGTCAGCAGCACTATTTCGGTGCTTTTTGTGCGGGTCGAGGTTGAACGACTGGTTCTCGACCCCGCCGAAGTGGTCCTCTCCTTCCTGACCACGCTCCTGGTCTCGCTCCTCGCCGCCTGGCAGCCGGCTCATGAAGCCATGCAGGCAGCTCCTCGCGAGGCCATCCAGACGCAGGATTATCCCTACCGACACGGCACTTCGGGCAAACGCCTTGCCCTTTTCGGGTTTGCACTCATCGCCCTGGTTTGGCCGCTCTCCCGCCTACCCGGCGTCGACGGCGTTCCTGTTCCCGGATATGTGGCAACCTTCTTCCTCTTCACCGGCTTCTCTCTCATCTCGCCCCGGGTGCTCCAGCATATCGGCAAGCTACTGCCGCCCGTGCTCAGACGCCTTGCCGGGGAACCGGCTTACCTGGGAGGCCGCCATATCCGGGACGCCGGGACACGCACTGCCATTTCGGTGGGAGCGCTGATCACCGCCACCGCCCTTTTCGTGGCTCTCGTGATCATGGTCCACAGCTTCAAGAAGACCGTCGAATTATGGATTACTCAGACCATGAGCGGGGATCTCTATCTTCGCCCGAGGCTGGCCGCCGTCAATCACTATCGGGATACCCTTGCTCCAGAGACCGTCGAGATCGTCAAACGCTTTTCAGAGCAGGCCGATATCCTCCCCTACCGCCGAATATACCTTCATTATGGCACTGTTCCCTACCAGTTTGAGCTGATGGATTTTGAAGGTTTCATGAAGTATGCCCAATTCCTCTTCCTTGACGGCGATCCGGAGCAGTTGCTGCCGCAGCTTGTGGAGGGCCGGGGAGTGATCGTTTCGGAGGTTTTTGCCAATCAGACCGGAACCGGGATCGGCAAACACTTTCAAGCCCGGATCGGAAGCGTCCTGCTGGAGCTGCCGGTCGTTGGAATTTTTCGCGACTACCGCACTCAGGGGGGAGCCGTCTATTATTCCATGCAGCGATTTCAGGATCTTTCCGGAGATCTCTCGTGGAGCGGAGTGCGATTCAACTTCACCGACCCGCAAATGGCCGGGGATGATGCCGCCAAGCTCTTAAAAAACGAGCTGCTCCAGGCTTTGGGACCTCTCCAGTACGGGCTGGAGGTGACGCTCGGTCGCGAACTACGCCAGATGATCCTGAGAATTTTCGACGAGACCTTTGCGATCACTACCGTCCTGCTGCTCATCGCGCTGGCGGTGGCGACCCTCGGCATCACCAGCACCCTGACCGTGCTGGTCCTGGACCGCACTCGCCAGTTTCTTACCATTCTCGCCTGCGGGGGAGCTCGCGCCCAGGTCCGCTTGATGATCCTCTGGGAAGCGCTGATCATGGTTTTCACAGGAGAAATCCTGGGGCTGGCCTGTGGGTTCACGCTCTCCTATCTGCTGATCTTTGTGATCAATCGCCAGTCGTTCGGCTGGACTTTCCTCTACACTGTGGACTGGCCTGCCCTGCTGCTGGCTTTGCCCTTGATCCTGGCAACCGCCCTCCTGGCCACGCTTCCCTCCGGTCAGATGGTATTTCGGACGCCGCCTGCCAGGGTGCTGCGGGAATGGTGAGGGGCAAGTGAGAAAAGCGAACCGCAGAATGACGAAGGAAAGAGCCACGTTAAGATGAAAATGAGCGACTCGTACCGGTTGTCAGCAAAGGGAACGACACAGGTCGGCGAAACCAAAAGACTCCATCATTGGGAATTCTACATTCTATATTCTGCATTCGCTTTTCTGACGGCTCTCCCTGTCTTCGCCCGGGACGTTTGGCCGCAGGCACAGGAAGAGCCTTACCTGGCCGTTACCGGACCATGCGGCCTGTCCTTTCCCAAAGATCATGGGGCACACCCCGGTCATCGGACGGAGTGGTGGTATTACACGGGCAACCTGCACTCTCAGGGCGGTCGCGAATTCGGCTTCCAGCTCACCTTTTTTCGACGGCAGATCAGCCCGCCGGGTGCTGAGAAGGACTGGCCCGGGCCCGCTTCAGCCTGGCGCACGCAGCAAGTCTTCGTCGCCCATGTGGCGCTCAGCGATATCAGCGAAAAAGGCTTTTACCATGCGGAACACATCAGCCGTGAAATGCCGGGACTGGCGGGAGCATCTCAGCAGGATGGCGTGACGGAGGTGTATTTGAAAAACTGGGCCTGTCGCTTGACAGAGAATGAACATAGCCTGGATGCTCAGGCCGATCACTTTGGCTTCAAACTGGGACTGACCCCTCTGAAGCGCCCTGTCCCTCACGGGGATCAAGGCTATAGCCAAAAAGGAACCGCACCGGAAAGGGCCAGTTGTTATTATTCAATGACGCGGCTCGCGGCCGAAGGAGTCGTTTCCCTCGGTGGGATATCGTTTCCGGTTGAGGGCACCGCCTGGATGGATCACGAGTTCAGTTCGGCGCCGCTGGAACCGGGCCTTGCGGGGTGGGACTGGTTCAGTCTGCAGCTTTCCAACAATACGGAATTGATGATCTACCTGCTGCGACGAAAGGACGGTTCGGTCCACCAGGCATCGAGCGGAACACTCGTGGAGGCTTCGGGGAAGGCCCTGCATCTCACTCACAACACCATCCAGGTGGAAGCCCTGGACTATTGGCAGAGCCCGCGCAGCGGAGCGATCTATCCCTCCGGATGGCATCTGCGGATTCCTCCCGCCCAGGTCGACCTGCATCTCCATACCAGGCTGTCCGACCAGGAACAGCAGACTCCGGCAACGACCGATATCACCTACTGGGAGGGGAGTGTCGCCGCAACCGGTACGCTGGCCGGAACCACCGTCACGGGGAAGGGATATGTCGAACTGACAGGGTATGCGGGGACAATCGCTGAAAGGCTGTAGCCGGGGCACACGGCCGCGCGATCTTTTCTGAGAGTGCCTTTAGGGATGTAAAGTCCCCCTTTGAAGGGGGATTCAGGGGGATGTCTTGGTGCCTGACACCCCCTGCCCTTCTGTGGTTTCAAAGACAACTTTTCGTGTGTCTTCATGTGGCTTCGTGGATAAAAACCAAAGCCCGCCGACTATTCCATCCTGATTTCTAGGTCGTGACGGCGGGCGCCGACACGGCCTGGGGTTGATCCTGGTAGAACCGCTCCTTCACCTTCAGCAGGAAGAGCACGACCGGGCGATAGGCCAGGTGAGCCCATTTGGCAAAGGGAACTTCGAGTACCAGCATGGGAATGGCGACCATCATGTGGATAACGTACAGGAAATAGGTCATGAAGGGCCAGTCGAGAAGCCGGGTGAAGTGGATGAAGATCCCGGTCATGGTGGTGAGCTGCAGCAGGATCAGAAACATCCAGTCGGTCGAGTGTGAATTCTTGTACGGCGGCTTGCTCCTCTTGAGGCGGCCGATGATGGCATAGGTGGTACCGTACATGATGGCGAAGGTCGCATAATAGCCGACCAATCGGATCGGATGCCAGATGGAATAGAACTCCTCATCCCTCTGGAACCAGCGCAGAAAGACCACGACCAGCAGGAATACCGAAGAGTACCCTGTCATGATCATCAGGTGGACGAACCACTGCTTCTTGTCGGTGCATTCCCCGAACTTCTTCTGGGTAAGGAAGTGCACGAGCAGATCCTTAGCCTGTCCTCGGTAGTACTTGAAGGGTATTTTGAAGGCCATATCCCCCATCACATTGAGGAAGCAGCGAAACGTGTTGCTGAGCAGCAGGATCGAGAGAATGGCCGCCATGACCAGGTCGGCGATTTCGATGTGTTCCGCCGGCCACAGGGAATTGATATGGGCGTGTTCCCAGTTTGGCTTACCGGTGTTGAAAAGCAGCAACCCCAACCCAACCAGCAGCCCCACGACGGTAACGGCGAGGATTTCAAACCTCTCCGAGGTATAGAATCTCCGGGCAAAGCCGGTCCAGTCATAGCGGGAGGTGAGGTAGCGACGGGCCACCATCATGGTTTCGCCCGGGTCGGCGCCGCGCGGACAGGCCGTCGAACAATCACCGCAGTAATAGCAGAGCCACGGTTCCGGGGATTGCAGGATCTTGTCCTTCTGCCCCAACTGGATGTAGCGGACGAACTTTCTGGGGAACTGATTCTCCGGCGTTGAGAGCGGGCAGATCGCCGTGCAGTTCCCGCAATGATAACACTTCTTGGCATCCTTCAGGCCATAGTGCTCGAGGTCTTTCATCAAATTCGGATCAATCTTGTTGCTCATCCCCTTATCTCCTGCATCGTCGGTTCTTAGTAGCCCTTGTAAGGGTTGGGGCCAATCTCACCCAGCTTGGCGGCAAACTCATCGAGCAGAGCCGGCAGAGTACCGTAATCGGCGATCGACACCATTTCAAAGCGAACCCGATCGGATTCCAGCACCAACCGATCGAGGGTTTCCTTGACCTTACTGAGGCGGATTTCGGCCAGCTCGGAGCCCTTCATGAAATGGCATTGGTAATTGTCGCCATGGCGGCAGCCCAGCAGGAACACACCGTCAATACCCTTGGAGAGGCTGTCGGCGATCCAGACCAGGTTCAGCGAACCCAGGCAGCGCACCGGAATCACTCTCACCCAGGGGTTGTAGGTCATGCGGCGCAGTCCCGCCATGTCGAGCGCCGGGTAGGCATCATTTTCACAGGCGAAGATAATGATGCGTGGTTTTTCGTCATACTCATCCGGCACATTGATTGACTTGATCATGTCGCCGATCATGGCAATAGAGTAGTTCTTGAACGAGATGATCCGCTCGGGACAGGCGCCCATGCACACACTGCACCGTCGACAGCGGGTCGGCTGCGGCAGTGGGTTGGCCTTTTCGTCTTCATTGATGGCCCCAAACGGACATTCCTCCGTACACCGCTTGCACTGGGTACAGCGCTGCATGAAGAATTCAGGATAGCTCTCATCTCCGGCCCGCGGGTGGACGGCTTTCCCCTGACTGGTGAGTTCCACGCACTGAATGGCCTTCAAG
>JAPXSS010000068.1:0-17709 GCA_033812955.1 Syntrophobacteraceae bacterium
GATTGGCACGAAAACGAGGTCGTCACAGAAACCCTCCTCGACAGCCTGAATCAGGATGGCGAGCAGGCCGAGTTTCGGAAGCACCATTTTGCCCGTGCGGCTGCGTCCGCCTTCAATGTAGAATTCGATGTTGTGCCCCAGTTGCACCAGGGTCTTGACATAGAGCGAGAACACTTCGGCATAGAACTTCATGCCCTTGAAACTGCGTCGGATAAAAAACGCCCCGCCCCGCCGAAAAAGCGGGCCCAGAGGCCAGAACGCAAGGTTCTTGCCCGCCGCCACGCACGGCAGGGAAAGCTTGTTCTGGAACAGGATCGAAGCAATGATCATGTAATCGGTGTGGCTCTTGTGACATGGAATGTAAACCAGCCGGTTGTGACGAGCGGCGTGCTTGACTTTCTGGAGGCCGGTACTGTCCACTTCAATCCCGTCGAAGATATTGTCCCAGATCCAGTCCAACACCTTCGCGGCCACCTGGATGAGAGTATAATTGTAATCGGCAGCAATTTCTTCCAGGTACTTGTCTGCTTCCATGCGGACTTTCCAGATTTCCTGGTTGCTCGATCGCGAACGGCGCTGCATGAAAGCTTCGAGCCTGGGATGGTGAAGGATGATTTCCTTCAATTCGAGCTTGCTCTTCAGGGTCGGACCAACAATGGCTTTTCTGATGTTGTCGGCCGTGTCGATCAGGCTGCGACGCAGTTCAAAGACCTGCTTGCGCCGCTGGAAGTAGACGGGGGAAAGCTCCGGGATCACCTTCTGCAGATCGAGAGGTTCCCCTACCTCCAGGACGGCATCCGAATAGCCGCAAAAGAAGTTGAGCATTTTCCGGATCAGACCGTGGCGCTCCTTCTGGCCGAGGAAAATCTCCATCACCCCCCGCCGCTCCCGCATCGGATGGCGGCTGTAGAGGAGGACCAGAGGCACCACAAAAATGGGCTCCTGCCGCTTTTCCTGGATCTTGAGCAGGTGTTCCAGAGGATCGTTGCCCACCAGGACGGTGCGCCGATAGTACCCCTTCTCCCCCAGCAGGAAAAACAGGCCGCATTCCCGACGCTGGAGCTTCTCTTCAAAATAGCCGCCCTCGTAAGCGTTGGGGGGCCCGCCCCGGCGCACAAAATGGTAGAGGTGGTGTCCAAGAAGCTTGAGGGCATACCATCGCGGCTGCCACCAGTAAGGGTGAAGATCGAAAAGGAAGGTCGGCGAGGGCAGCCCCAGTTGATGCAAGCGCAGGCTGAGACTGACATAATCCAGCTGGGAGCGGTATTTGATCGCGTAGACAATTGCCCCCCGCGCCGCGAGATCTTCGAGCAGGCGCTGCTGGTCCTCGGGTACGGAGGTTTTTGAAACGAGACGTTCGACCCAGTTTTGGAACAGGCAGCGGGGCTTATCAGCTACGGCATAACCGTATGGATCCTGCTGAATCGTGAATTTTGACGTGCTTCCCATCCTGTCCCACCACCACCTCATAGCTTGTTCGAACGATACTTGGGGCGCCTCGTTCAGAGACTGAAAGAAGAGTGAAGTACCTTAACAGAAATGCGGTCAGAAACCAATTTTTTTTATGGACGGCTTCCATTATGATCCCTGTTGATGAGGAGGAATCATGATATGCTCAAAGATCTGCTGGTCACCAACTTTGCCATCATCAGAAACCTCGAGGTCGTCTTTCCACAGGGGTTCAATATCGTCTCGGGCGAAACCGGGGCGGGAAAATCGATCCTGGTGGGAGCTGTCAATCTGATCCTGGGCAGCCGTGCTTCCCAGGAGATGGTTCGCACCGGATCAACGGAAGCTGCCATCGAAGCAAGCTTTGCCCTTCCGGATAAGGCAAGCTTTAAAGCCCGACTCGCGGAGCTGGAACTCGAACCGGGAGTCCAACTCCAGGTGCGACGCAGCATCAGCCGGAGCGGCCGGAACCGGATCTTTATCAACGATCAGCAGGTAACTTTGCAGCAGCTGCAACAGCTGACCAGGGGGCTCCTCTCTGTGTCAGGGCAACATGAACACCAGCAGCTCATGGACCCGGAAACCCATCTGGCAACCCTTGATGATTTCGGCAACCTGGGACCGCTCGTCTCCGAAGTGGGCCGCTGTTTCCAAGATTGGTCGGTAACCCGGGATCGCCTGGTCCAGTTCGAACGGCTCAAGCAAGAGCACGCCGCTCAGGTGGAATGGATGCGGTTCCAGCTGCAAGAACTGGAGGCCGCTAAGCTCGTGCCCGGTGAAGATGGTCTGCTGGAGCAGGAACGTAAGCGCCTCAAACATGCGGGCACCCTCCTCGAAGCCGCTCACAGCGCCCACCAGATCCTTTATGGAAGCCGGGGGGCAATCCTGGAACAGGTCGCCGACGCAGCCAGGCATCTCACGACCCTGAAAGAGATCGATTCAACTCAGGAATCACTGATCGGCCAGCTTGAACAGGCGCGCATCTATCTCGAGGAACTGGCCCATGCCGTGCAACAATATGCTCATGGGGTCTCCTTTGAGCCCGAGCGCCTGGCGGCCGTGGAAGAGCGGCTCGGGCTGCTGCAGCGACTGGGAAAGAAGTACGGTGCGTCAGTGGCAGCCATGCTTGAAAAGCGCGATGAGCTGCACCAGCAGCTGGCTCAGCTGGAGGCCGGTGACTACCAGCAGACCCGCCTGGAAAAGGACCTCGAAGCGCTCAGGAAGGACTACTTGCAGAAGGCGGGAGACCTTTCCCGAAACCGCCGGCAAGCAGCGGTGCGCCTGACGGCTCTGGTGGAAGAAACGCTGGCGCTGCTGGACATGCCCAAAGCCCGCTTTGCCACCCGCTTCCTGGATCGGGACACCACCCCAGGTGGCGCTGATCCGCCCTTTTCGCCTTCTGGGATCGACCGTGTGGAATTCGTGCTCTCCGCCAACCCCGGCGAAGCCCTCAAGCCCCTGGCCCGCATCGCCTCGGGCGGCGAACTTTCCCGTATCCTGCTGGCTCTCAAAGGGATTCTCAGTCACCAGGATGATGCCGAGACCCTGATCTTCGACGAAGTCGATGCCGGCATCGGCGGGCGCACGGCCGAACTGGTGGGCCTGCAACTGAAGCGGCTGGCCAAACGCCAACAGGTCATCTGTATCACTCACCTGCCCCAGATCGCTTGCTACGGTGATCACCATTTCAAAGTGGCGAAAGAATCGGGGGGCAATACGACGCAGACCACCATCCAACTGCTGGACCGCGATGAACGAGTCGAGGAACTCTCCCGCATGCTTGGTGGGATCACCATTTCCGACAAGACCCGAGACCATGCGCGCGAGATGCTGCGCAACGCCCAAGCACGATCATAGCAGCCCCTTCCGATCCAGCTCGCCAAAGATCTGATGCAGGTCTAGACCCTTCTGGCGGAATCCCTCGAGGCCAAAGACCATATTCGCCTCAATCACCCAATAGCCCCCGTGCGCCTCACAGATGTCCAGTCCCACCTCTTCGAACCCGCATCGGTCGGCAACCGCAATCGCAAACTGTAGCGCCTCTTCCGGGATGCCATCAAAGACAATCGACCCCCCTTGAGAAACGTTGTTGCGGAACTCTCCCGGACGGTGAAAGCGCCAGTAGGCATGGATGATTCGACCCTTGATCAGCACCACCCGCAAGTCCCGCTCCAGTGGCAGGTATTCCTGAATGTAGGCCGGACGGTTATCACGCAGATAGCCTGCGAGCTCATCCGCTTTTCGAATCAGGAACACACCCTCGCCCATGGAAGAGCCCACCGGCACCTTGGCAATAATAAGGATATGGAAAATCCGCGACAATCCTGGTCAACCGGTTGCGGCCGTAGTAGATCTGAGTGCGCGGATGAGGGATCTCCAGCAACTGAAAAAGGCTGGTCTGCCGGACCTTGTTCCCCAGGAACGGATAGTAATTGCGAGGGAAGGTAACCTTGCCCAGGGCCTGCAGAAGGTCCTCGTAGAGATGGCTGGGATAGAAAACCTCCTCGGCGTCCAGGATGGCCTCCTGCTCTGCTGCAGGATAGTCGTCCCAGTTGGGCTTCACACCGTAACAGGCAAAGGCTCCAACGCGCCGCAGCCGCTTTCCCAGGGAAACCCTGAGCCGCTGCTCGGCAGGATCATCAGGTTTCATAAGGCCGCACCTGCATAATGACTACCCGGTCACTTCTTTCGTTGACATCCAGCCCCCTGCTTCTATAATGACCATGTGGTCATTATCATTTTCCTGGGGGAGTACAGTAATGGGATGTCGGGAAACTTTCAAGAAGCTCGATGGCGAGAAGCAGCAGCGAATCCTCGCAACTGCCGTCGACGAGTTCGCCAGCCACGGGTTTCGGCAGGCCAGCATCAACCGGATGGTGCAGCACCTGGGAATTGCCAAGGGTTCCATATTTCAGTACTTCGGCACCAAGGAAGGGCTCTTCAAGGTCGTCTTCGATCACGCCGTGGAACTGGTCAGGCACACTCTCCGCCAAGTCAAACAGACAACGGCGGAAAGCGACTTTTTTGAGCGCCTCCGGCAGAGCCTCCTCGCCGGCATTCTCTTTATCGACCGCCATCCCAAGATCTACAAAATCTATCTCAAAATGGTTTTTCAGGAGGACTTTCCGTTACGCTCCGAATTCCTGCAGCAGGTACATCTGTTTTCCGCAGAGTATCTGACCCCTCTGGTGACGTCCGGGATCGCCAGGGGTACGTTGCGGGCGGATCTGGACATCAGCGCCACGGTCTTCTTTTTGGACGCGCTCATGGATCGGTTTCTCCAAGCCTACTGCATTTCCTTCCTGGATGCCGGCTCCGGCCTCTACCAGGCCCCGAGGGAGGAGGTGGAGCGGCGGGTGACAGATTTTGTCGAGCTCATCCGCAAGGGAATGGGGGTGGCTGAGTGATGGCGATGGATGATTTCAGATTCTACCAGGGTCTCGGGCTGGGCGACATCTATGGCAAGGTGCAGGATGGCCGACGGCTGGACCTGAACGACGGCTTACGGCTTTTTGCCTGCCCGGATGTGACCGCGGTGGGCGCCCTGGCTCATGCAGTCAGGACCCGCCGGCACGGAACAGCTGCCTATTATGTAATGAACCAGCACCTCAACTACTCCAACATCTGCGTCAACGGTTGCCGGTTTTGCGCTTTCGGGAAGGAACGGGGGGATCCCCTGGCGTTCGAGCTGAGCGTGTCGGACATCCTGGGAAAACTCAAGAAACGGGAACCCGAGCACCTGACGGAGATTCATGTGGTGGGCGGATGCCACCCGGATTTGCCACTTTCCTATTATGAAAGCATGCTGCGGGAGCTCAAAGCCTTCTGCCCCCACACGGTCGTAAAAGCCTTTACGGCCGTTGAGATCGATCATTTTGCCCGCCTCGAAGGTTTGAGCACCTACGCGGTGCTGGTTCGGCTCAAGTCAGCCGGGCTCGACCTGATGCCCGGGGGTGGGGCGGAAGTCTTCAGTCCGCGCGTCCGAAGGGAGCTATGCCCCAACAAGACGACCGGGGCCGATTGGCTGCGAATTGTCCGGGAAGCCCACCAGTTAGGCATCAAGACCAATGCAACCATGCTGTATGGCCACATTGAGACCATCGAGGAACGGCTGGAACACCTGCTTGCCCTGCGAGACCTCCAAGACCTGACGGGTGGGTTTCTGTGCTTCATTCCCCTGCCCTTTCAGACAGCGAACAGTAGCCTGGCGGGGATCACCCCGACTAGCGGCGTCGATGATCTCAAGACCATTGCCGTCAGCCGTCTGATACTCGACAATCTGCCGCATCTGAAGGCCTACTGGGTCATGCTGACGGTAAAGCTGGCACAGGTGGCCCTTTATTTTGGGGCCGATGACTTTGACGGTACCGTGGTCGAGGAGAAGATCGGCCATATGGCGGGGGCGCCGACCGAAGCGGCGCTCACCCGCGTGGAACTGGAGAGGATAATCCGTGACGGGGGATTCGAGCCCGTCGAGCGCAATTCGTTTTTTCAGAGGGTTTATCATTGAGACGTCTCATCCCCGAAGTCACACGAAGAAACACGAAGGTATGACTTCTTGTCCTTGAGATTTTGAAGGGATTTCCAAACGGGCTCCGATGGCGACAGCAACCATCATCAGCAAGATTGCCGCAGGGGATCGCATCGGCTTCGATGAAGCGCTGACGCTTTACGAAAAGGCCGATTTCCATGAGCTCGGCCGACTGGCGCACGCGGTCCGTCTCCGAAAGAACCCGGAGCCGGTGGTCAGCTACGTGGTGGACCGGAATATCAATTATTCCAATGTGTGCATTTGTGGATGTCGGTTTTGTGCCTTCTACCGCCCCCCAGCTCATGCTGAAGCTTATGTGCTGACCAGGGAGCAACTGACTGCAAAAATCGAGGAAACCTTGCAGCTCGGTGGCACCCAGATCCTCCTCCAGGGGGGCCATCATCCCGACCTTCCGCTGAGCTATTACGAGGAAATGCTGCGATTCATCAAGGATCGCTTTTCCATCCATATCCACGCCTTTTCACCACCGGAAATCGTTCATTTCGCAAAACTGGATAGAACCTGTGTATCCGCAGTGATAGCCCGGCTGATCGCGGCCGGCCTCGATTCCATCCCCGGCGGCGGCGCGGAAATCCTGGTCGATTCGGTAAGGCAAAGAGTTTCCCCCAACAAGTGTAGTGTCGCGGAATGGCTGGAGGTCATGGAGGAAGCTCACCATCAGGGGCTTCGCACCACCGCCACCATGATGTTCGGACATGACGAGCGCCCATCCCATCGTCTCGAACATCTCCTGACGCTGCGCGCCCTGCAGGATCGTACCGGCGGGTTTACAGCCTTTATCCCCTGGCCTTTTCAACCTGCGAACACTCTGCTCTCGCGGAGCGCAGAAACCCCCGTTGCCTATCTGCGGTTCCTGGCACTCTCACGCCTCGTTCTCGATAATTTCGACAATATCCAGGCCTCGTGGGTGACCATGGGGCCGAAGGTGGCGCAACTGGCCCTGCGGTTTGGCGCCAACGATTTCGGTTCCACCATGATTGAAGAAAACGTAGTGGCGGCCGCCGGGGTTCATTTCCGGTTGTCGGTGGCAGAGATCCGTCGCCAGATCACGGACGCCGGCTTTCGAGCACGGCAACGAACCATGGCATACCAATGGATCGGGCCCGATGAGGGGTAAACTGAAGCAAATCGCCGCAGGCCAGGAGGATCGGCTTTCGGCGGTGGCATCCCACGGTCCCCAAGCCGATCCGGGCGGAAATCCGCCAACTCTTCACCGGGCAGCATGGCTGGTGCCGGTCGCCTCCCCGCCGCTGTCGAACGGCGCCGTGCTGGTACGAGACCACCACATTCTGGCAGCCGGTCCCTACCCTGAAGTGAAAACCGTTAGCCCACCAGCTACCCGAGAAGTCGATCACGGCTCCTCGGCCATTATCCCAGGCCTCGTCAATGCCCACACCCACCTGGAACTTTCCGCGCTCAGCGGTAGGATCAATCTTCCGCAACCCGGTTTCGCTTCGTGGCTGACCGCGCTACTTGCCCTGCGGCCCCTGATGACCCGAGAATTTCTGGCAGAAGGAATGGTCCGGGGCCACCGAGAGCTCCTCGCGGCCGGCTGTTGCCTTTGTGGGGACATCACCAACGGCGCCGGCCTGAAATCCATCAGCCACAATCCATCTGCCTCCATCTCTCTCATCTCGCCTCACCCCTCACCCCTCACTCCTCATTCCTTACCGACCTGTCAGGTCTTCCTGGAAGTCCTGGGGTTTGACCGGCTCCATCTTGCCGATGCCGTGGAGGATGAGGCTGTCGCACTGTTGGAATCGTCCCCGGCATGGAGGGTGCCGCCCGGTCTCGCCGCCCATGCCTGCTATTCAACGGCGGGGCCGGTAATCCGGGAAGCCAAGGAATGGTGTCGGACGTGGGGACGGCCGTTTAGCATCCACGTTGCTGAGCATCCCGAGGAACTCCAGCTGCTATCGCACGGAACCGGCTTCTGTCGGGACCTCCTGGCGGCTCTGGATCGCTGGGACCCGCAGTGGCAGGCACCCGGCAAGACACCGGTGCGATATCTCGAAGACCTTCAGGTACTCGACGCCGGGACCCTCCTGGTGCATGCGGTTCATCTTACCGATGACGACTGGGAGGTGGTTGCCGGAAACCACTGCTCGGTCTGTTTCTGCCCGCGCAGCAACCATTACCTGACAGTAGGACGGCCCGATATCGGCAAGGCCCTGCACTTTGGGGTGCCCGTCGCACTGGGGACAGACAGCCTCGCCAGCAACACCGACCTCAACCTGTTCGCCGAAATGGCTTTTGTTCTCGATCAATACCCCGCCGTACCCGCCGCCGCAGTCGTCGCCATGGCCACCCTGGGAGGCGCCGTGGCGCTTGGGCGGGAGCGGTCCTGTGGGAGCATTGAACCGTTGAAGCAAGCGGATTTGCTGGTGATTTCCGTTCCAGCTCCCCTTGCTCACCATCAGCTCTACGAAACCATCATCCACCAGGGAACCAAAGGAGCATGGAAATGGCTGTCTCATCCAGCAACCGGCTGCGGTTGGGCAGAATCAGCTATCTGAATGTTCTGCCCATCTATTATCCTCTGGAATCGGGAATCATCTCACATCCGTTTGCCATCACAGCAGGCACTCCCGCTGACCTGAATGAGCGCATGGTTCGTAGCGAACTGGACCTGAGTGTGGTTTCCTCCATCGAATATGCCCGTTATCCCGGACGCTACCTGATTCTTCCCGATCTTTCCATCAGTTGCCGCGGACCGGTCCGGAGCGTACTGCTGTTGAGTCAGCGGCCCATTGGCGAACTTTCCGGCCGGACTATTCTGATCACCTCCCAGTCCCACACGTCGGTGGCCCTGCTCAAGATCCTTCTCACCAGGCTGCTCGGCCTGAAAGTCGCTTTTCGGCCGGGCAACTGTACGGAAGCGCTGACTTCGGGAGAACCGCCCACGGCGATGCTGGCTATCGGCGATGAAGCCCTGCAGTTGCGCGAGCTCGAAGCATATCCCCACCGGTTGGATCTTGGCGAGGCCTGGCTCCAGTGGACGGGACTGCCGTTCGTGTTTGCTCTTTGGGTCATGCAGCGGCAAGCTCTCGAACACGGTAACGGCGCTCTGGAGAGAGGTCTCGAGGCTTTGCGCCGGGCTAAAGCGTGGGGGGAGACTCATCGGCGCGAGATCTGCGAGGAAGCGGTCAAGCAGGATATCCTGGATTTAACCCGGCTCCATGACTACTACCAGTGTCTCGACTATGATCTTGGCCCGGATCAGCTCGCGGGACTGAAACTCTATTTTGAGCATCTGGTCAGCCTGGGAGAAATCGGCCGGGTTCCACCGCTGCAGGTCTATTCCGGGCTCGCTTGCGTGGCATGATGGCAGCCGTTTCAGAACCTGAAAGGTCGGGATGATGGATGTCATGACCCATGACACCGGTCCAGCAACGGCATATCTTAGGGAAGGTGCGATGATGGGCGGGAAGATTCTGAGGATGAAGCGCTTTCGGAACTCACCCAGCGGTCGGATGGTAATCCTGCCCCTGGACCACGGCGTCAGCCTGGGGCCCATCGCCGGGCTGGAATACCCGGAAAAGACCATTCGAATGGGCATTCGGGAAGGCGCCGATGCCCTGGTTCTCTACAAGGGCATGCTCAAGTTCCTGACAGAACCGGACGGCAAGCTGCCCGGGATCTTCATGCACCTGTCGGCTGCCAGCCAATTGGGGCCTGCCCCTCATCACAAGGTCCTGATCGGGTCGGTCGAGGAAGCGCTGCGATACGGCGCGGACGGTGTCTCGCTTCACATCAACCTGGGAAACCCCGACGAGCTTAACATGCTTCAGAACCTGGGCATCATCGGTGAGGCCTGCACTGTCTGGCAGGTGCCTTTGCTGGTGATGATCTATGCGCGCAACGGCGACGGCGCCTCCTCCTCCGACGCGGCCATCGCCCATGCGGCCAGAGTTGCAGCCGAACTGGGGGCCGATCTCATCAAGATTGCCATGCCGGAAGACTTCTCCGTTCTCAAACAGATCACCGCCAGCCTGCCGGTTCCGGTGGTGGTTGCTGGCGGGAGCAGGATCGCCGAGACGTCCGTTCTTCTGGAGCGTGTGGAAAGGGCTTTGGAGGCGGGAGCCGGCGGCGTTGCCATTGGCAGGAACATATTCCAGAGCCGGCAACCGGAACGCCTCCTGTGGGCCATCTGCGGAATGGTTCATCGCGGGCTTTCCGCAGGAAGGTCCTGGGATGAGGCGAGCAAAGGGGAGCGGCCGGGGCGGCGTCACCCGGCCGGCAACCATGACTGTCAGGGGGGAGGGATGAGATGAACCAGAAACAAGTCATTGTGGCGATCACCGGCGCCAGCGGAGCCCCCTATGCCCGGCTGCTGCTCCATACCCTGGCGCCGGCGGTTAGAATACACCTGGTTGCTTCCCAGGCGGGACGGACGGTCTATGAACTGGAAATCGGCCGGCAGCTGCTCGAGGACTTGCCCCCAGCAGTTTCGGTATATCACGAAAGCGATTTCACCGCCCCGTTCGCCAGCGGCTCATTCCAAGCCGAAGGCATGGTGATCACCCCCTGTTCCATGGGAACCCTGGGAGCCATCGCTAACGGCATTTCTCAAAACCTCATCCATCGCGCCGCCGACGTGTGCCTCAAGGAAGGCCGAAGGCTGGTGGTCGTTCCCCGGGAAACACCGCTCAATGCGATCCATCTGGAAAACATGCTCAGGCTCGCCCGCGCCGGGGCGGTCATCCTGCCGGCCATGCCAGGTTTTTATCATCAGCCCCGAGTGGTGGACGATCTGGTGCGCTTCGTGGTAGCGCGGATTATCGAACGGTTGCACCTGCCACAAACCCTGGTGCCACCATGGACTCCGGACCGTCCTCCCAGGTTCAGTGTTTGAACGCTCGCTGCCCCGTCAAAACCATAGTCACGTTGGCTTCATTGCACGCTTCGATGACTTCCCAGTCCCTCATTGATCCGCCCGGCTGGACCACCGCCGTGATCCCCTGACGGATGCCCACGTCCACCCCGTCGCGGAAGGGGAAGAAGGCGTCGGACACCATGGCCGCACCGATCAAACCGCCTCGGGCATCTTTCGTCTCACGGTCAATCAGATCCTTTTCCTCCTTCGGCCGCTGCCCCTTTTCAACAGCCAGTTCCAGCTCTTTGTAGGGCATCCCGAAGCGATCGAAGCAGAGCGCATCGGCGTATTTTTGATAGGCTTTGTAGACGGCGATTTCGGCAACTCCCACCCGGTCCTGCTCGCCGGTCCCGATCCCGACGGTGCATTCATTCTTCACGTAGAGCACCGAGTTCGAGGTCACACCCTGTTCCACAAACCAGCCAAACAGGAGATCCCGCATTTCCTGAGCGGTGGGTTCCCGGTTGATCCGGGAGAGTTTGCCCTGGTAAACGGTTTCGGCCAGTTTAAGGTCCTCTGGCCCCTGCACCTTGTTGAGAGGCGATTGCTGTACGATCAGACCACCATCAATTAGTGACTTGAAATCCACGAACCGCAACGGGACATGGTCCGTCAGTCGATCGATCCGGGCCACCTGGATG
This sequence comes from Syntrophobacteraceae bacterium, assembly GCA_033812955.1. Classification (GTDB taxonomy): domain Bacteria; phylum Desulfobacterota; class Syntrophobacteria; order Syntrophobacterales; family Syntrophobacteraceae; genus JADGQM01. The sequence goes on from JAPXSS010000068.1 coordinate 11,519, forward strand.
ATGCGAAGGTTCGATCGGCGTTTGAGCACCTCGAGTGTGCCCTCTTCGAAGTCAGGGGCTGCCACTACCTCGAGGTAGTTTTCTGCAATGAGCGCCGCCGTTTCCCTGTCCACCGGGCGATTGAGCACCAGGCAGCCGCCAAAGGCGGCAATCCGGTCGGCGCGGTTGGCACGGTGATAGGCGTCAAACAGACTCTGGCCGTAGGCCGCGCCGCAGGGGTTGTTGTGCTTGAGAATGACAGCCGCCGGCCTGGCCATCAAATACTTGAGAATATTGAGGCCATTGTCCAGATCGGTGAGATTGATCTTGCCGGGGTGCTTCCCCTCCTGGAGCATGTCCGCCTCTTTGACGGCACTCACCAACCCATTGTGCGGATCGATGAACCGACAGCCACCCAGGGTGAGATTCCCGCCGATCAGCTCATAGAGGGCTGCCTCCTGGCCCGGGTTCTCACCGTAGCGCAGCCCCTTTTCAATGAGTTCCCCCGATTTGTCGTCGGGGAATTTCCAGGTTCGCTTACGATAGACCAGTTCCTGGTCCCCGAAGCTGATGCGAAGAGAGTCGGGAAAGTGGTCTTCCATCACCGTCCGGTACATTTTCTTCAGATCCTGACTCATGGCTCATCCTCCCTCGAATGAAAAGAGCCCGGACTCGCTCCAGGCTCCTTATGATACACGGACTATAGAGAAATGACTAAAACTTGTAGCCGACGCTGCAGCCGATCATATGCGCGTTGCCTTTATCGAAGGAAGAATCCAAAACGCCTTCGAGCGGCCGCGCCGCCACATTGTCCCGATCGATGATGATCAGATAGGTGTAGGAAAGGTCCAGCGTCCAGTTTCGCCACTTGAAGCCCGGCCCGAAGCTGATCAGGTAGCGATCATTGGCGGGCACCAGATAATCCACATAACCGTGGTCGATGGGTGACTGGTCCCACACGAATCCCGCACGCAGATCGAGCCAGTCGGTGGTATGGTGCTCCACCCCGAAGTAAAGGCGCCAAACGTCGTTCCAATTCTTCGTTCGAGAGACCGACGACCTTCCCACGGCACCCAGGCTGTCGTATTGGACGGTCAGTGATTCATACGTCCCCCAGTGCGTCCAGATTCCTCCCACCTCGAAGCTGAGGTCTTTCATGGGATAGAACGCTGCCCCAAAATAGACCTCATCAGGCAGGGTGATGGTACCCTTGGCTCCGCTGTCGTTGAACAGCGGAAAAGCTGCCGGTTTGGTGAAGCTGGCATCTCCCTTGACATTCTGGGTCACCTGGCTGCGGTAGGAGGCCCCCAGCCTCAGCCAGTCACAAGCCCTGTAGTGAATGGCAAAATTCATTCCGACCCCGATGCTGTCACCCTTGAGAGAGTTATTTACGTCACCGAAGCCCGTCGGAATCTTATTCTCCAACTTCAAATCAAAATACATGAAATCCAGCCCGGCCGCCAACGAGACCTTGTCGTTCAGTTTGAAAGCGATATTGGGATTGATCGTCACCGTCTGGATGACCGCATTATAATTATTGTACCTTCCCGGCCAGTGCTCATCAAATTCAGTACCGAGTCCAAAGGTAGAGAAAACCCCCAGCCCCAGCCAGACCTTGTCAGTAGCCTGGTACGTCAGATAGAAATGCGGCGGCACCCAGACATTGGTCGAACTGGTGGTGGTAATGCCTGGAGCACCACCCGTGGCATGGGTCGTCACATCGATTTTCGGGATGATGAAGGTGGCGCCGGCCATCACCTGGGTGCCGGGAAGCTGAGTGATCCCGGCGGGATTAAAGAACAGTGCCGAGGGATCGTCTGCTCTCCCAACCATTCCCCCGCCGAGTGCGTTTCCCCGGGCACTGCCTTCGTAGAGTGCGAAACCCGCCCCGTAGCACCATTGCGCACTGCAGATCATTTATGCTGCGCCTCAAGTCTTGCCACAATGTGCGAAACCCGCCCCGTAGCACCATTGCGCACTGCAGATGATGCTCACCACAACCGCCCAAAACAACCCCTGCCTCGTTTTCAATCTCATGGCGTCCCTCCCCTTTGGAATCTCAAAAAAAGCACCTCCTAGCCCCTTTGTTAAGCCCTTGAATGTCCCGTCCATGGCTCTCGGAGATAAAGATCAACCGTTCTCCCTCAGCATAGTCAGGAAATCTCGGACACCAACCGGCTCCATGCAAGCAATCGGCGTTCGACGGCGGTCGGTCCTGCGGCAAGTATTCAGTTAACGTGATGAAATGGAGAGTCCCTGGAAAACTCTGCGACCCTTAGCAAAGGCAGCTGGTTCCGTCAAGTAAAAACCCGTGGGAAATCCGAATGGCATTTTGATACTATTGGCAGGTATTCCGAAAACGACCGCTTCCCTGCCGGGAACGTCGCGCTGCCCCACGCTGAAGCCTGGCAACCGGCGAGACCGACGGAGCAGGAGCGCGACGGAATCCGGTGAAAAAAGTCGTGCCGACTACTCCCAAAAGGTGTAAGAGGGTGATTGGCCGAAGGCCAGTGCTGAACAGCCGGAAGAATCCCGTGCAACAAGCTGCGCCGCTTCTCACGCCGGGCGCTTCTCGTGCCATGGGTTTTTGATCTTGTGGAACATTTACCGAGGAGTACGATCAGGATGGAACAATGGCAGCCGTTGGCCGCTCCCACTCTGGTAGGGAGTATGCCGCACAAGGATCGCACTAAAGCCATCGCGCTGATTCTCGACGCGGTGCCCGAAGTACCTGTCTGGCCTCAGCTTTCTGCCATACCCTCGGAACAGATGACAGTCCAGTATCTCGAGGGACTGCCGGGGATTCGGCCGCTGGACGCCCCCCTGATCTGCCAGACCGATGATCCCGGCTTCCAAAAGGAGCTTTATGACTTTTATGAAGCCTATCTCGAGGTGGCAGAGGGAGGCGGTGACCTCAGCACTTCCCGCTTCGGCCTCGGCCCTGAAACCGGCCGGACCTTCAGACAGTTCCTGGATACCTTGAAGCAGACCCCATCCTCGTTTATGGCGGTGAAGGGTCAGATCATCGGTCCGTTCACCCTCCTGACCACCCTTAAAGATCAGCAGGAGCGGGCGCTCATCTATCATGAAGAAATGCAGGAGGTGGTCGTCAAGCACCTCTCCCTGAAGGCAAAATGGCAGATTGACCAGCTCCAAGCCTTTGACTGTCCAGTAATCCTGTTTCTGGATGAGCCGGCCTTGGCCGGCTTTGGGTCATCGGCGTACCTTGCCATTTCTGAGGCCTTGATCCTGAAGCTGCTCCGAGAAGTCGTCGAAGCCGTTCACCAGGCGGGAGCCCTTGCCGGCATTCATGTTTGTGCCAATACTGACTGGGAGGTGGTTTTCACGACTGGCGCCGACGTGGTCAATTTCGATGCCTACAATTATTTTGACAAGTTTCTTTTATACCAGGATTCTCTCCTGGATTTTCTGAAGCGGGGCCATTTCGTGGCCTGGGGCATGATTCCGACCGACGATCCCGAGCGGATCGCCAGAACGACACCCGAAACCCTTGCCCATCTCTGGCTGGAACGCATTGCACCGCTTGTGAAGCCACCTTGGTCATTATCGAAAATCCTCTCTCGGTCACTCTTTACGCCAAGCTGCGGGTGTGGCAGCCTGCCGGAGGCAAGTGCTGAACAGGTGCTCCGGTTGACAAGAGGATTGAGCCAAATCATACGTACTCATTTATGAGAACCGGCAGATCAACTCTCAACTCAATTGGAAAATCATTCCGTTGGAACATTTCGGACCTATTGACAACGCCTCTTGATTTCAGTAGGTTGAGGGCGTTACTAGTGTGAGCCAACGATATTAGTGGGGCGTTTTTTACAAGCATAGGCTCATTCCCTTAGGTGGCAATTCCCTACTGAGCGAGACTCTGTCGCGTAGATTCCCGGTGCCTCTCTCCTTTTGCGGAAATAAATCAGGGAAAGATTCACCCAGACCATGGCGTTCTTTGAGTATTCTGCCGGGCCGACATGGAACGAGAGGCCAGAAGGTAAGGCTCATATCAGATCCTTGCGAAGATGGTCGCGAAGCCGCTCGCAAGCCAACCTGCAAGTCATCGGCGATGTAGCAGAAGAAATACTTGTTGACCTTGATATGAAGACCCGCAACTGGAGGACCCCTCGGGTTGCTCACCAGATCCAGTTTCCCGGCGGCCAGGGAAGCTTTGTGTGCTTCATGAATCCCGCTTTTCAAAAGATAAACCTCACAGGGAGGGTAACAGCAATGCAAGTTGAGTATAAGAACATCGACGCCAAGCTCGTAGTCAATGAAATCCGGAACGGCCGTTCCCTGGAATCGGTGCAAAAGCTGTTCGGGATTAAGTTCAAGAGCGAGGTGCAGGACCTTTACCTGCGGGGCCTCATGGAGCTGGGTGAAATCCCGCAGGTGGCTTTTGAAAAGAAGAACCTCTCCAGAACGCCGGTCTCGAACCAGGAACCGCAGGTGGTGCGCCGTCGTGAAAAAGGCGGAGGAAACTCGCAGCCGTCCACCCTCATCAAGACCACCAGCTTCCGAACCATTGGTCAGAGTGGCAGTATCACTCTGAATAGGGCCCTCCTGATCGAACAACTGGGATTCAACGTCGGGGATTATTTTGAGATCTCTCGGGAGGATGACCGAGTGATCCTGAAAAAGGTTGCCGCTCCAGGGTAGGAGCCAGATTCTGTCGGAGATCCTGCCTCCTCGACCTTCCCGGACTCGACTGACTTCACTTGGTCCACAAAATCGCAGGAAGAGCCATGAATGGACCTTCCTGTTCCTTTGGGTCGTTTCGTGGAGGGTGGGGAAGGGAGCTTCTAGCCTCCCCGCAGATTCGGCTAGCGTCGGAGGCTGTTGAGGACATGCAGGAACCGCCACAGGGCTGTCAGGTTGGTCCCCGCGGCCAGGATCAGTAACACCACCAACAACACTGTATCCTCCAACCATTGCCCGTTAGGCACGCCACTGAAGAGATTGACAAAAGCATTCGCCAGCCCGGCAAAACCCAAAAGCACGATCCGTTCCCCGCGCTGAAACAAGCCCACCAGGCAGTGCACGCCGAGACCTTCGGCACGGGCACGGGTATAACTCACCATCAGAGATCCGAAGAGGATCAGCAGAAACGTAAGCGAAATCAGCGGCGTCGCCGCCCCCTGCCGATAAAAGTAAGACCAGATACCCAGATAGATGATCAGTTCCGTATAGCGATCCAGCACCGAATCCAGAAATGCGCCATACTTTCGGTTTTCTCCCAGAGCTCGCGCCAGGGACCCGTCCAGGGTATCCAAGAGTCCGGTAAGCAGCGTGAACAGCCCCCCGAGGAAGGGATAATAGGCGAAGGAGCAACCCGCCAGCAGACTGCTCACCAGTCCCAGGAAGGTAACATGATTGGGCTTCAGCCTGAGCTGAATCAGCAGAGGGATCAGATGGCGTTCGAGAAAGCCGTAGTATTCCGCTTCAATCGCCGTGCCCTTGAACATACCTAACCTTCGATCATTGTCGTGATGCGCTCTGCCCAGGCATTTATGGGAACATTATGGTTAGGAAGGTTGAGGTTTCCTCCCGGAAAAATCCTGACAGGGCACCCCAGGCCTGATCGCTGGCTTTCCCCGCAGCTCTCAGTCACTCGGCGGGAACCCTGTGCTCTTGATCAGAGGCGAAGCCAGCAGAGGGAAATCACTCAACATTACCTCCACCTGACTTCCAGCGGCTATCTCTACCACATGAGGCGCCAAAAGAATATAGGCAAAACAATCCTTGATTCTGCTGAATACCGAGCTCTTCCTGACGATTGCGGGGTGAAAGCGGGGCGGCATCACTCCGAGGTCGAGAGACCCTCTGACGACTCGATAGGAACCACGCTTGCCCTCGACCGAAGCCGCGAGGGCCGCCGTGATCGGAGCGGGGAAGAGGCTTTGCAGCCCCTGCCAGCCTCTCAACAGAGGTGTGCCCAGCTGTTCGAAAACACTCTGGGCGGCCCAGGGATTCCCCGGCAGTCCCAGGAAAACCTGCCCGTGCCTTTTCCCCAGCGCAGAATTTCTGCCGGGGAAGAGGTTGATGGAATTGAACACCACTTCTACGCCAAGGCGTTTCCAGACCTCCCCCGTAAAGTCGCGCTCACCCCTTCCCATGCCACCCGTGGTGATCACCAGATCGGCGGCAATCTCCCGCAGGCGATCAGCAATCATGTGTGGTTCGTCGGCGGCGACTCCCAGCGAAACGAC
>JAPXSS010000069.1:0-17597 GCA_033812955.1 Syntrophobacteraceae bacterium
TGCAGTGGCAGCGGTGCGGAACCGGGGACTCGCGAAACCACGTGCCCGATGTGTCAGGGCAGCGGCCAGGTAGTACAATCCCAGGGCTTTTTCCGCATCAGCACAAGCTGTTCCCGGTGTCAGGGGACCGGCAGGGTGTTGGTTTCCCCCTGCCCGCACTGTCGCGGTCAGGGCCGCTCAAAACAGGCCAAGCGGGTGGAGGTCAAGGTCCCGGCCGGGGTTGACAACGGGACGCGCCTGCGGCTTCGCGGGGAAGGGGAGAGCGGTTATCGCGGCGGCCAACCTGGTGATCTATATGTCCGCCTGCACGTGAAGCCGCATGCTCAATTCGAGCGTGACGGTGATAATCTTTATGGGCGGGTGTCCATTTCTTATGCCCAGGCGGCCTTGGGAGACGAGGTTGAAGTCCCCACCCTGGAAGGCCAGAAAACCGTCAGCATTCAGCCCGGCACTCAGCCCGGCGCTATCATTCGCTTTTCCGGCGAGGGTGTTACCCGGTTGCGTGGGACGGGGCGGGGAGACCTTTTCTTCGAGATCCAGGTCAGGATTCCCAGCCACCTGACGGCTCGTCAGGAAGAGCTTTTGCGGGAACTCATGGAGCTGGAAAAGGCCAAAACCGAGGAAAAAGTCAGGAAATGGCCCTGGCCCCGCCGGAAGGAGCGCGAGCAGGAAGCATCGTCCGGCCGCTCACGGGAAGCGACCTACTGAGGATGCCATCAGTGAGGAAATGAGTCATGCGGCCACGGGCGTCTGCCGGTCAGTATAAAGACTTCAATGCTTCGGCACTCTACTGCCCCCACTGTAAGCAGGCCATGCCGGTACGGAGCCGGCTGCTGTTAGTCCTGCCTGACGGCGAGCTTCATGAATATCTCTGTCAGGCGTGTGCCTCCTCCCTGGGCACCAAGACTGTGCGCCAGGCTCGCCCACCGCATCTTTACATGCCTTGAGGGGTCCTCCCCTTCCTGCAATTGCAAGAATCTTCTGAAACGAGGGACGGTCTATGATTGAGGCGGAAGGACTGACGAAATACTATGGGCCACTGTCGGCCATCCGGGATGTGAGCTTTGCGATCGAACGGGGTGAAGTGGTGGGTTTTCTGGGGCCGAACGGGGCGGGGAAATCGACCACCATTCGTATCCTGACCTGCTATCTCCCGCCGACCACCGGCGAAGCCCGAATCGACGGCCTGGATTGTTTTGAAAGGTCGCTGGAAGTTCGTCGCCGGGTGGGCTATCTGCCTGAAAATGTGCCATTGTATGGGGAACTAACAGTACAAGGCTTCCTGCGGTTTGCAGCTGGGGCCAAAGGGGTGGACAGCAAGCGCGCCGAAAACGAAGTCCGGCGGGTAATCGGCATCTGTGGGCTGGATAAGGCGGCCCACCGCATGATCAGCCATCTTTCCAAGGGCTTCAAACAGCGGGTGGGACTGGCCCAGGCACTCTTGAACAATCCCCCGGTACTGGTTCTCGATGAACCCACCATTGGCCTGGATCCGACTCAGATTGTCGAAATCCGGCGGCTTATCCAGGAGTTGGGGGAACAGCACACGGTGCTCCTGAGCAGCCATATTCTGCCCGAGGTGGCCCAGATCTGTCAGCGGGTGCTCATCATCAACAAGGGTCAGATCGTGGCCACCGACAGTCCGGCCAATCTCACCAGCCAGCTGCAGAAATCCGCCCAGGTGCTGCTCCAGGTCCGGGGTTCGGCGAGCGACCTGGTCTCTGCCCTCAAAGGTCTCCCGGGAGTGCAACAAGCGAGTGTGGCCGAGGGGGACCAGGGAAGGATTGTTGTGGAAACAGACCGATCACGGGATCTGCGGCCGGAAATTGCTCGCCTGGTGGTTGGCCGTGGCTTTGAGCTGCTGGAACTGAAACTTGTCGACCTGAGCCTGGAAGACATCTTCATGCAGCTTGTGACGGATGAATCATCGCTGGAGGATACCCGGTCATGAAAGGTTTTGGCGCGGTCTACCGCAAGGAACTCTATAGCCTCTTTGCCTCCCCCATCTTCTACGCCGTCGCCTTCACCTTCCTGGTGCTGGCTGGGTATTTCTTTTACAGTTCCGTGGTCTATTACAACCTGCTCAGTTTCCAGGCCGCCCAGAACCCAATGATGGCAAAGCAGATGAATCTGATGGAAATGGTGTTGCGACCGTTCTTCTTCGACCTGAGCATTGTCCTGCTGCTGCTTTCACCCCTCCTCACCATGCGTCTTCTGGCCGAGGAGCGCAAATCCGGAACCATCGAACTGCTTTTCACTTACCCCCTACCCGACCGGGCCATTGTACTCGCCAAATTCGCGGCGGTAGTGAGTGCCTTTGTCGTGATCCTGGCCGCCACACTGCCGGGTATCTTCCTCCTGAGCATCATTGCCAATCCCGTGTGGAGACCCATATTGTGTGGTTATCTGGGTGTTTTTCTGTTGGGAACCTCGTTCATGGCGCTCGGCATCTTCACTTCGTCTTTGACCCACAACCAGATCATCGCCGCCGTGCTTTCCTTCGGGGGTATCCTCATGCTCTGGGTCATCGGTTGGGCCAAATCCTATGTCGGCTCACCCATGGGGGAGGTCATCGAATATCTTTCCATCATCAAGCACTTCGATTCCTTCTCCAAGGGCGTGCTGGACTCCAGGGACATCCTCTACTACCTGATCTTCATCGTTTTTTTCCTCTTTCTCACCCTCAAACAGATGGCCACCTACCGGTGGCGAGGTTGAAGCCCATGGCCCGGATGCCTGCGTCATCCATGGCCTCGCATTGTTGGCGTAAGTACAGGAAAGGAAGAGCATGACCGACCGCAGCAAATCCAACCGGATGTGGACCTACGGCTCGAACACGGTTCTTACGACCCTTCTGTTTCTCGGCATTCTGGTGTTTCTGGGGTTGATTGCCGAACGTCATCCGTGGCGGGTGGACATGACCGAATCGGGGACCTTTACTCTTTCGGAACAGACGCGCGCCATCCTGGATGCGCTTGACCAGCCGGTCGCCATCAAGGCCTTCTACGCCACCGCCTCGCCGGAACAGACGAAAGCCACCGATCTCTTGGAAACTTATCGCTACGCCAGCCCGAAGATCCAGTATGAATTCATCGACCCCGACCGCGATCCCGAGCTGGCCAAGCGCTATGAAATCCGCTCCTATGGGACGTTGGTGCTGGAGGGTTATGGCAGAAAGCAGACGGTTACCACTGTGGACGAGGAGGGCCTGACCAATGCGCTCCTCAAGCTCAGCAGGGACGAGCCCAAGCAGGTCTACTACCTCCTTGGCCATGGCGAACATTCCCTGGATAAGAGCGATAAGGAAGGGTTTTCGTCATTTCGTGAAGCGCTCGAAAAGGAGCATTACACCGTTGCTGAACTGAACCTCCTGCAACAGACTGAAGTCCCGGACACTGCGGCGCTGGTGGTGATTGCCGGACCGCAAAAGCCGCTGTTTCCTCAGGAAATTACTGCTCTGAAAGCTTTTCTCGACCGTGGTGGCAGGTTAATGATTTTTCTCGATCCCTATCATGACGGTGGCCTGACCCAGTTTCTCAAGGACTACGGCGTGGAACTGGCGGATGACATCGTTATTGATAAGCTCAGCCGGGTTTTCGGTGGCAGCTACCTGATGCCTGTGGTCATGGAATATGGCGCCCACCGCATCACAGAGAATTTTGCCCTGGCAACCTTCTATCCTGAAGCCCGATCGGTCTCACCCGCTAAGGAACCGCCGCCGGGAGTGGTGCTCGAGATCCTCGCTTCGACCTCGGACAATTCCTGGGCCGAAAAGGACCTGGAAATGCTCCAGCAGGGTGAGGCTGTGTTCGATGAGCAGGTTGATACCATTGGGCCGATTTCCCTGGTGGTGCTGGCGGAACTTGAACACCTGTCGGAAGATCCGGCACCATCCGGTGAGGGCGCTGGCGAGGACGGCCGGCAAGATCCTGAAGACGCGGCGGGACCAAGCACCAAGCCGGGCCTTCTGCTGGTTGCCGGAGACTCCGATTTTGCCGCAAACACCTACTACGGCCTTTCGGGCAACCAGGATTTCCTGCTGAATATGGTCAATTTCATGGCCGAAGAACAGCATCTCATCACCATCAAACCTCGTCAGGAGGTCGCCCAGCCGATGCTGATGACTCAGACGCAGGCCTGGAGCGTATTTCTCCTGGTCCTGATCTTCATGCCTCTGCTGGTGCTGGCCTCAGGCCTGGTGGTGTACCGTGTGCGGAGGGCACAGCGATGAAATGGCGCAGTCTTCTTGCCTATCTCGTGGTGCTGCTGCTGGTCGGCGGCTACTATCTGTACTTTGAGGTCTTTCAGAAACGGCAGGAGGAAATGGCTGCTCAGGAGGCCCGAAAGGTTTTCCACTTTCAGACCGACCAGGTGAGCAGTCTCGCGATCATGTCCAAAGGTCGTGACCGGTTGCTCCTGGAAAAAAACGAACAGTGGCACCTGGTTGAACCGATCAAGACCGAGGCGGACAATTTTTCGGTCCAGGATCTCATCGGGGCCTTGGCCAAACTGGAAACCGAACGAGAAGTCCTTGCCACTCTCACCGATCTCAAACCCTTCGGGTTGATTGAACCATCCTTCACCATTCGCGTCCGGGCGGGCGAAGCGGAATACGAACTGGTCGTCGGTGATCGGAACCCGGCTGGAGATGGGGCCTATGCCAAAACCGGCGACAGCGCCAGGGTCTTTCTCATTGCGGAAGGCAACCGTGCTGCTCTCAATCGAGGACTTGATGAGCTCAGAAAGAGGCAGCTCTTCACCTTTCAGCGGGATGATGTGGCGGGAATCGTGGTGACATGGCGCGATGGCAATGCGACCATCGTCGAACGCGGCAACGGACAGCAGGAATGGCGGACGCCAGAAAGCCCCGAAAGGAAGCTCAAAACGAGGAAGGTCGAAAACCTGATCGAACAGGTACACTGGCTGAGAGCGCAGGGGTTTCTCGAAAACGAGCCCAAAAACCTCGCGAGCCACGGTCTGGAGCCGCCGTTCGTAACCGTCATCCTCCAGCTCAAAGCGGGCGAACGGGCTGAACTGAAGCTGGCGGAGAAAAAAAAGGACGAGAAAGTGGTGGCTGGGCTGAGCTCTCAGTTGCCGGCGGTGGTGCAGGTGCCGGCTGACACCCTCGATAGGCTTCCCAGGAACGTCCGGAAGCTGCTGGATCGCTCCCTGCTGAGTCACAAACCAGACGAGATCAGCGAGATCAGCTGGAACCTGGATGCAACTCATGGCCATGTCGTGCGGCTCGCTAAGGACGATTGGGGATTGAAACAGGGAGACCGTCAGCCCGAGCCCCTCAAGGAGCCGTGGCCGGTGCGGTCGCTGTTGTGGGATTTGAGCGATGCCGAATATGATCAGAAGATCGAGCCTACCCCACCACTTACCCCCAAGCCCCATGCTACCGTTGAACTACGAAATGCCGAACACAAGCCTCTGGCCACCCTGAGCTGGGAAAAGCCACCCCAGGAAGGGCGGGCCGCGGTGACGGTCTGGCTGGAGAGAGACGGCGAGACCGGGGCGGTGGCGGTTGAAGCCGAGACCCTCAGAGTAATTGAAGGGAACCTTGAGCGGGTCGGTGAATAGTGAACCGTCCAAGAGCGAACCTCAGAACTGCAGAATATTGAAATGCTGAATTGACTGTGAGGAAGTGAATAATGTCAAAGGCTTGTAGAGAGTATGACCTTGAAGCGCGGTGGATTGATTTCGCTGTACAGATTATTGCGACCGCAGAGGGTCTGCCGAAATCAAGGGTGGGTATCCACGTTGCGGGCCAACTCCTACGGAGTGGCACATCTCCTGCGCCCAATTATGGCTGCTGAGTCCCGCTCGGACTTCATCCACAAAGATGAAGATATGTCTCAAAGAATTGCGAGAAACTCGCATCTGTTTGCTCATGATTATCAAGGCGAATCTCCTTACCCCCGCCTCACGGCTGGAACCGCTAATGGATGAAACCGATCAGCTCATTTCAATATTCGTGACAAGTATCAAGACAGCTCAGCAGAAAAGCAGTTCTTGATTCATCCTTGCCTCGTTTCCTCTTCCTGCCATCTTCAGTATTTTGCCGTTATGAGTCTCTTCCATTCCCTTCTGCGGTTGGACATTCGACATTCTGCGGTTCTGCGGTTCGCTAGTTCATTCCGGTCCACACTTTAGAAAGGCTTTCCTGCAGCAGGCTTGTGCCCGTTGGTGAGCACCCCATGGCGATCATTCCCACTACCACCAGAGGGATGATGTGGCGAGCGGGGATGGGCGTTAGATGCACCGGCCGGTCCTCGCGGTAACCTCGAGCGGTTAGGGCTAGGGCTAGTTCGTCGGTGCGGATGAGCGAGCGTTGAAACAGCGGCAGTACCAGGAACCTGGCCCTCTGTAGAAGGTTCTTGCGCTGGTTGCCCAGGCGCGCGCGGTTGGCCAGGGAGACCTCCTCAAGCTGGTCCATGATGAGCGGCACGAGTCTGAGGGTCAGGGTGACCATGAGAGCGATTCTCTGGGCGGGAAGAAACGGAAACGGTTTGAGGAACCAGACCAGAGCATGCTGCAGGTCGCGAGGGCGGGTGACAAAGGTGAAAAGCACCCCGAAACCCAGGATCAACCCCAGTCGCCAGCAGGTCAGTCCGGCTGCCTGCAGGCTGGATAGGCTCACTGGGAGCCAGGAGAAGAGAGCGCGTTCAGGATCGGAAAAACTCACCGCCTGTACCATGAAGAGGAAGACAAGGAAAAGGGACCAAGCCTTGAGATCATGGAGCATGGCTTTCAGGGGAAGGTGAGCGAGGGCGATGGCGGAGGCGAGCAGGAGGGAGAAGAGCACCAGGGCCTTTTCATCCATACGCAGGAGAGCGAAGGTGGCCAGGGCCAGGGCAATAAATTTGCAACGGGCATCCCAGTAGTGCAGGGGCGAGTGGCCGGGAAAATAGTGAAAAACTAGTCGATAAGCCATGATACGGGTTCTTCTCCAAAGAGACTGAAGCAGGGTGGACGCACGTTGTATTGGAGGAGCTCGGGAATGACCGCCTCCGGAGGACCGACGGCCTTCAATTCCCCACGGTACATGATTGCAACTCGATCGGCATGGGTGATCGCCTTTTCCACATCATGGGTCGCCACCACGACGGTGTGCCCGTGACGGTGCAGCTTCAGGATCTGTTCGAGAATTTGGCAGACGCCGCGGTAATCCAGGTTGGCGAAAGGTTCATCGAAGACCAGGATGCGCGGTTGCATGGCCAGCACCCCGGCAATGGCCACCCGCCGCTTTTCACCGCCGGAAAGCAGGTGGCAGGGTTTGTAGTGCAGGTCTTCCAGGCCCACCAAGGCCAAGGCAGAGCTCACCCGGACTGTGACCTCATCGGGTGGAAGCCCGAGGTTTTCCGGCCCGAAGGCAACGTCTTCGGCCACCGTTTCCCCGACAATCTGGCTGTCCGCGTCCTGAAAGACCATGCCGACGAGCTGCATCACCTCTCTTTCCGAGTGGACAGGGTCAAAGCCGTCAACCCGGAGGGTGCCGGAGGAAGGTTTCAAAAGACCGTTCAGATGCCTGATGAGGGTCGTTTTGCCGCTGCCGTTGGAGCCGCAGATGAGCAGGAGTTCCCCATCGTCAATGGTGAGGCTGATGCCGCGCAGGGCATGAGTCCCATCAGGATAGGCGTAAGCAAGTCCTTCTATTGTGATCATCCTAACAACCGCCAAGAGCTGAAAGCTTGATCATCGTCCAGAAACATATGTGTCGTTTTTGTAGGGTGGGCTGTGCCCACCGATGGCGCTGAGATTAGGAGTAACGATTATTCTTCGACAGTCTCCAAGAGCTAACCGCCAAAGGCCTTCATCATGGGTCGAATGGCGCGCGCCAGCAGCACGGCCGCCACTCCTTTTACGGCATCTCCCGGAAGAAACGGCAGCATCCCAACCATCAAGGCCTTTTCCCAGGACATCCCGGTGATGACTTTGAGCCATGGCACACCCAGCAGAAAAACCGTGATCACTCCAGCCGCCACCGCGATAAAATCACCAACAGTCCCTTTCTGAAAACGTTCGGCCAGGAGGCCGATGACAAACGCGGAAGCGGCAAAACCAAAGAGATATCCGCCAGTGGGGCTGAAGAAATGCGCCAGCCCGCCGGTCCCACCAACAAAGACCGGCAGTCCGATCGCACCTACGAGGAGATAGATCCCGACACTCGCCAGACCCCAGCGCCAGCCGAGAAGCAAACCTGCCAGAAACACAAAGAGATTCTGCAAGACCAGGGGCACCGGCCCCACCGGAATCGGGATGGTGAGGTAGGCACCAACACAGATGAGAGCAGCCATGAGGGACGCATAAACGACGAGCTGTAACTGTCTTCGGTCCATAAACTTAGAAGGCCTTATCCCTTGCCGATTTTCCGTGTTGAATGTGGGAGAATTGCAGAGCCAATTCCCTGTCGAGGGCTTCAGTTCTCTCCTCTAGTCTCACATTGAGGTGTTCAATTCCGCCTCGACGGCTTCAATGCTTCAATTTCCCCCTTGAGCAGTTCTATTCCTCCGTTGATGGCTTTATTCCCCCCTTGGGTGATTCAATTCCCTCTTTGAGGGGGGCAGGGGGGTGTTGCGTGGGTGTGGTCAACCTTCTACACCTCTCCTTGTCCCGTCGATAGGGGGAATTGGCCTGATGGCTGTTGCGAGCCGCAGGTTGATGTGAATAAAAAAGCTTGGTTACCTTACGGCAGTGTGCAGGGTAACCAAGCTTGAGGCAGGAGTCAAGAGAAAGCAGAGCTACGGTTTGGCGGCAGTCTTGGGAGGAGCAAGGTTAAGACTGTAGCTGATGAGCGTGCTCTTGGATTCCCATAATTTCATATAGTCTTTGGCCAGCAGGAGGCTCACCACAAGCTGGTCGGCCCCGTCGTGATTCAAGTCGGCGATCCGGATCGCGCTGACCATTCCGCTGATTTCCCGCGTCTTCCAATTCTCGACGAGCCCCAATTGATCCCATGACATCGAGACGATCTCACCCCGGTCGTAGAATTTGAGTCCCTGGGGCATGAACCGTGACAGGCTTTCCGTGCAGCGGTTCACCACAATTTCGGGGATCCCGTCCTGGTTCAGATCCGTAACCAGAATGGGGGATGGAATCGAGTAGTAGTCCATTTGATTGAAGCTGAGATCCTCGATCTTCCCTACAAAGGCATTGGTCGTAGTCGCGAAGAGACGATCGCTCTTCCACACCTGATTGCCAGCGGCGTTGAGGAGGATCAGGCGATTTGAGCTGTCAATGAGAATGGTCAACTCCGACCCGTCGTTCTTGAGATCCGCTTTGGCGAAATTGAAGACATTGCAGCGACTCGGAGCATGGAATTTGACAAGGGGGGAGAGATTCCTGCCCTTGAACTGCATCTCATAGATATCCGGTTCGAAGGCTCCCTCCCGGTTGGTGGAGCCTTTTCCCTGGCCGAGCAAAACCTTGCCCCGTTTGGGCAGGTTCACGGCATTGAGAAAATAAGGGAGGTTTTCGCACTCCGACTGCAGCTTTGCGCCCGCCAGGGTGAGCACGAAAGAAGCCAGGGTTTCATGGCCGTACCCGGGTTCGAGGTTCTTCATTTCACCGGGGACAGGCCGTGCTCCCAGAAGGGTGCGCAGGTTGGTTACAAAGATCTCCGCTCGCCCATCCTGATTCACGTCCAGGACCGACACCCAGAGATAGCGGTCGTTGGTCAGGCCGTTATGGGTAGCCAGTGCGCGCAGGCCGGAACCTTCCTTGCGGTAGACCATGATCTTATTACTGGTGGCCATCACCACTTCGAGGCGACCGTCGCCGTCAAGATCACCCATGTCCATTCCGACAATCCCGCCCTGAAAATCCTGACTGCGCCATAGACCACCCTGCCGCAGCGAAGCCTCGGGGGTCACTTCAATGAAATTGGGATTGAGATAGGAAATCTTTTCACCTGGCACCATGGTGGTTGGCACGAGCAATTCCGGGTTGCGGGTCGAATACGCTTCCTCGTCCGAGCGTGCGGTCTGACTCCGGTCGGTGGGGCGGGTGAAGACCTTCTGATTGATTTCCTGGGCGAAGAGATTGACCTGCGGCACAATGTCATCGAGGGTTTTGGTTTGGGTTGTGAAGCTCACTGGTTCACCCTTTGCAGAAAGGGGCATCATCTTGGCGTCGAGGCTGATCGTCTGCCCGATGCCGGTGAGACTTCCAAACACCACATAATCAGCCTTGAGGGCGCGACCGAGTCGCTGCGCCTCTTCGGCGGAGATGTCCGATTTCATCCCGCGCACCGCCTGGTCGACGGCGCTCCGGTCCACCACCTGCACTCTCCCTTCCCAGCCCAGGCGGGACGCCAACATGTCACGAATGCCGTCCTGGAGATACATGAGCTGACTGGGGGTGTGCATATTGAAAGGTAGGACGGCCACCTTAACCGGGGCTGAACCGGGTTCTGTGGCAATGGCAATCCCGGGCCAAAAGGTCATGCACAACCACACCGCAACCATTGTCTTCACCATTGTTTTGATATTCATTCCAAATTCCTCTCTCTATTCGAGTGACACTCGTTCAAGATGCAATTCTCGATTCTATGCCCCGATCATCATTATCGAGATTGCTAAATTCAAAAGAGCCTGTTGCCAGATGGTCAAGTTCCGTCCCTTAGCATGATGACCCACTTCGTCACCCCGGCATGCATTTGGCCGGGGTCCATTGGTATGCCAAAGCCGTCCTTCCGGCTTGAAGCTTACCGGACTGATGGTGGATGACTTTTGCAGGAGGCTCGACAAAATATCAATAATAAATACCATAGACTCCCCAAAAGCGTAGCGCTCAGGACCCCTGCCAGGAGTGTTATTGACTGTCCGCGTGTCCCCTGTCGGCCTTGCCACCGGCGGCTCAGGGTGGGTGAAAATATACTAAAATTGAGAAGATTTGAAAATATAAAGAATTCTTCAATTTTTCCCTTGACATGAAAACTGGTTCTGTGTATTGAGCTGCTATATGTGGCAAAAGGGCTAATGAGCAACCATTCAGGGCGAAGGGGGGTGAAAAAGGAGAGTTGCAGCGTAGTTGGAGTTGGTAGTCTTGGTTAGGGGCTAATGGGTTTAACAGGGTAAAACGATTAGTTTTTGAGGAGGAAAGGGATGAGAAGGTTTCTCACCATTTCGTTGGTATGTGTCCTGGCATTGGCCATTGCCATGCCGGTGTTTGCTCTCGAGGTCAAGTGGGGCGGTCTGTTCCGCGCCCGCGTGCTCTCACAGCATTCTTTTACCAATTACCCGCTCAACAATTTTGACACCCTTTTGACCGGCAAGGCCGTTCGTTACACGCAGCACAACAATCGTTTCGATCAGCGCTTGAGACTGTTCATCGACTTCATCTCGAGCGAAAACCTGAAGGTGGTCACCAAGTTCGAGACCAATTCCATTTGGGGTTCCGCTGCCCAGGCTTTCAACAGCAATACTGGTAGTGGTAATGTCGGTGCTGACACCGGCTCCCTTAATGTGAAGAACGTCTATGTCGACTTCAAGATCCCCCAGACTCCCCTCAGCGCCAAGGTTGGTGTGCAGGGGATCAACCTGGTGGATTCCTGGGTCATCGATGACGATTTTGCCGCGGCCCTACTGCAGGCGAATCTGAAGCCCTTCACGGTGGTGCTGGGCTATGTTTCCGGCCAGAACTTCCAGACCACGTCAGAGTCCGAGAATATCGACGACCTGGTTGCTGTGGTGGAATACAAGGAAGGTCCGTTCAAGGCAGCTTTGATAGGGTTGTGGCAGCATGCTCACGATACTCCCGCCAGCATCCTTCCCATGGACATGGATACCCCGGTGTCAGTCAACGTCCCTGCGTTGCCGGATATTGTCGACAACAATCAGCTGTTTGATCTCGGCCTCCAGTTGGGCTACAAGATCGATTACCTGAGTGCTTACCTCAATTTCGTCAAGAACTTTGGCAGCGCCAAGCTCGGCCCCGGTCGCGTGAGCGCGGATTACACCGGCTGGATGGTAGATGCGGGAGTGAACTATTTTTGCGCTCCCTGGAGCGCGAATCTCGGCGGCTTCTACACCAGCGGCGGCAAGTTCACCCAGGACCCACAGGGCAACCTGCGGCTTGACTCAGATGATATCAAATGGTTCACCTATCCTCTGGCGACCTCCAAGTACTTCTCGGAAATCATGGGTGGTGGTATTCTCGATAACACGGCCCCCAATGGTGGTTACTGGAGAGGTTATCCGTTCCCGACCAACATCTGGACGATCACGGTTGGTGGTGCGTGGCAGGCTATGCCAAGCACCAAGCTGGCCCTGTCCTACTGGTATTTCGGAACCTCCGAGAAGGTGCCCTCCCGCTGGAATGGCGCGAATTGGGATTTCAGCAGAGACCTCGGCCACGAAATCAATCTGAACATCACCCAGAACATTGTCGACAAACTGAATCTTGACTTGGTTGGCGCTTACATGTTCACTGGTGATGCTTTTCGTGCCAAAGATTCCCGTGTAAATTACAGCGGAGATGACAATGTGTACGAACTGGGTGCACGGTTGCAGTGGACCTGGTAGTCCGATCGGCTAAACATCGCCGTTAAGCTCGAAGCCGGGTGGCCTTGCCACCCGGCTTTTTTCATTAAAATTGAGTCACTCAAACAGTTGCCGGTGAAGCAGTCCGAGAACTTGGCTTGGTGCTGCTTGCTTTCTGTCTGCATGTATTGCAGGGCCTACTGCTCAGGGCAGCCTCTCAGGTGAACTGGGCAAGTGGGCGGCGGGCGCCGATGCCGGGCTCCAATGGAAAGGAGTCTTGCCGTTGTATCTCAAGCGGGTGAAGGACGCGGACGGTTTCCATTATGTAATCCGATCCTCCTACCGGGAAGGGGAGTGCTGGAAGAGCCGGGACTTGGTCGATCTTGGAGTCGATCCGACCGAGTATATCGTCTATCCGGGTGGCAATGGCTTCTATTTCGAACCCGATCTTGAAGAAAGGCTGCTGGCTCAGGGAGAAGTATTTACGAGTGACGATCTGGAGCTTCTTTTTCTCCCGTTCTTGCGCCCGGAGGTCCGCCGCGTGGTCGAACGCTACCGTCGTCGAAGCGGTGCCAGGGATATGCAGGATGCTCGTTCTTCCGACGAGTTTGCCCAACAGCAGCGCCATCTCCACAGTTTTGACAAGCGTCGGCTGCATTTTCTGCGTTGTGGGCGAGTGGATATCGGCGATCTGGATGGGCGGCCCTGGGGATTCCTCAAGGTGCTCATGGATAAAAGCCGTGATGAGATCGAGCATGTGATCGAGGGCATGGAGAGGGTGCTGCGGCCTCAGGAAGTGTGCTCCTACGTGTTCACGGCCCTTCATCTGCAAAGGAAATTCCCCCACCATCCATGGCGCAACCAGCCTGCCGCGCTGGACCAGGATGAGGTGGACCAGTGGGTCCTGGCTGCGCTTTGCGACATGAACACGGATGAAACCTACTTTGCTGGAGTCGACCGGCATGACGGCAGGAGACTCCATCCGTATCTGGTGAAATACCTTGTCCTTTATTTCGATGCGGAGACGGCGGGTGGCCTCCAGGCCGAGGATTTGCGGGAAATCCTGCGGCGGCAAAGGTTTTCCGCGCCCAGGCCGGCAGTTCCTCGAATGGGTGTCGACGCTGCGTGCCGACTTTTCGGGATCAGCCGGGAGAGGATGATGGCTATGGAACGTAAGGAATTAGTACGACTGTACCGGCAGAAGGCCAAAGAGCTCCATCCGGACCGCGGTGGTGACCAGGAATCGTTCATCCGCCTGAGCGAGGCTTTCACCTGCCTGGTCGAAGGGAAGAAAAGATAAGGGGGCTACGAGACATTCTCTTCGTGCTGCGGGAATTTGTCGACCCGGAAATGATTTTCCTGCCGCAAAAGGTGGACTATCTGGCCGATATCCAGGCCCTCATAGACAGCTGACAGGCTGCTGAATCGGGCAATGCGAACGCCTCCTTTTCGACAATGTTGTTATCTGTCCCTCAATGGAGATTTGCCCCGTGGGGAGGCCCTATGGCAGCACTAATGAACCGGCCCCTCCCCCCCCGCCGGTATTAGTGCTTCCTGGCCTCAAAGTGGGCAAGCTTTTCGTAGAATTGAATGATCCCACCATGGTCATGGTCGGCCCTGCCGTCCACTTTCAAGGCCTGCATGATCTCCATCACCTGGCTTGTCAGGGGGAGCGGGACGCCGACTTCATGGCCGGTTTCGAGGGCGTTGGTCAAGTCTTTCAGGTGCAGTTCGATACGGAATCCCGGTTTGAAGTTGCCATTCAGCACCATGGGGGCTTTGGCATCGAGCACCATGCTGCCAGCAAGTCCTCCCCGGATTGCCCGGTAGATGGTTTCGGGGGCCACACCGGCCTTTGCCCCGAGCACCAGCGCCTCGGACATGGCTGCAATATTGAGGGCGACAATGATCTGGTTGGCCAGCTTGGTGACGTTTCCCGCGCCGATGTCGCCGCAATGGACGACAGACGTGCCCAGCGTGCTCAGGAGCTCGAAGCAGCGGTCGAAGATCTCTTGCTTGCCGCCCACCATGATGGAAAGGGTTCCATCGATCGCCTTCGGTTCTCCCCCGCTCACCGGTGCGTCCAGCATCTCGACCCCCTTTTCGGCGGCCTTGGCAGCGATCTCCCTGGTCGTCACGGGTGAGATCGAGCTCATATCGACGATAACCGTCCCGGGCTTTGCGCCTTCGAGAATGCCGTTCGGACCCAGCACCACTTCCTTGACATGGGGAGAGTTGGGTAGCATGGTCACGATGACGCCACATTTGGCGCCCACTTCCCGGGGAGAGGATGCTGCTTCGGCCCCGGCGAAGACGAGCTCTTGTACGGCTTCCTGGCTTCGGTTGAAGACCATTAGATGATAGCCTGCCCTGAGAAGGTTTCCAGCCATCGGCTTGCCCATGATGCCCAGTCCAATGAATCCTGTCTTCATTCGCTGTTACTCCTTTCCTGTATCTTGGTGCGGCTGTTCCGAAAAACCGCAGGTTTCGAGTGCCCATTGGTCCTTTTAAGGTGTCTCCGGGTGTCGTTCAGAGGCATGAAAATGACCGAAGTTGGCCGAAACCCCGCACCTCCTGGCAACAATGTTCAGGAAGCGTTCAGGGGTGAGGAGAAGATGGTCTTCGCAGCCTCTCCCGGCCGTGCTTTTGCATGAACCAAGCGCGGGTTGTGGCTAGCTCGAGTAGGGCGCGCCTCATGCCGTCGCGGGGCTGCGGCCCTTCTCCGTTCTGCGGTTCGATATTCGACATTCATCATTCGCTTTTCCTCAGATATACTGGTCCCCCAGCTCCATAATGATCTGCTCCAGATCCTTGCCGGACTCGGCCTCCAGGTCGCGGCGCGCTTCCTCGAGGCGTAGCTTCAGATCGGGGTTCTCCAGGTCGGCCAGTCCCTGGACGGCGCCGCCGCGACGACCCAGCCGGTAGAGCAGCCGGTCCTCGGCTGGAAGTCCCAGATATCGGTCGATCACCGCCAGCATTGAGTCGAGGTCTCGTGGCAGAGTGCCCTCGACTTCCGGCAGCAGGTTCATGATGTGATCCGACGTGAGGGTACTGGTGATGCCGTCCAGGGATTTCAGGAACAATCTTATTTCACGGGCGGTATCGTCATCGGAAAGAGGGATGAAGCGGCCCGTCGTGACATCCTGATAGAGCGGGGCGCGATGGGGGATGCGAAGGCTGCGGAGACGGATGAAATGAGGGTTGATGGCGTTGAGGACCCGAGCGGTCTCCAGCGCATGTTCCCGTGACCATTCCCTGCCTCCCAGGCCGGGCATGATGTATTCAGAAAGGGTCATGCCGGCGTCGATGACCCTTCTCCCGCCCGTAAGGTGCTGTTCGGCAGTGCAGCCCTTCTTAACTAATGCGAGCACTCGATCCGAGCCGCTTTCCAGGCCGACATGGATGCGGTCAAGACCGGCCTCGTGGATCTGTTTCAGCTCATCAAGGCTTTTTCGCGCCAGGGTGCTGCTGCGGGCATAGCTGGTCACCCTTGCGATGCCGGGAATCTTGCGGCGGAGATACTGGATGGCCTCCACCAGAAGGTCGGGAGGCAGGATGAGGCTGTTGGCATCCTGGATGAAGACTCGCCCGGCTCCCCCGAAGGCCCACATGGCGACATACCGGTAATGCCCACCGTAGGCCGGGCTGGTCAGGACCCGGGTCATGACCTGTTGGTTAACCTGGCCTGCCAGTCCCAGCGACCATGAAAGCTGTCGCAGGTCGTCAACGATATGGGCAACCGCATCGATGTCCCGCCTGATTTCTTCCAGGCTTCGCCGACTGAACGCCTGTCCCTTGTAGACCGGGCAGAAGGTGCATTTGTTCCACGGGCAGTTCCGGGTGAACCGCAGCAGCAGACTGCCCGCTTCGCTGGGTGGGCGGATCGGTCCCTGTTCAAACTGGCAGGAGGTAGCTGGAAACTTGAAACCGCTCAAAGCGAATCCTCCGGAACTCAGTTGGTTGAGATCTTGTTTCAGCAGGGTGTCAAAAAGTGATCAATTCGCATTATACGGTGTCTCGAGAAGCCTGCAAGGCCACAGGTGGGAAACAAACGCGAATGTTCCGCCACTTCGGACCGGATGGGAAGCTATCCACATAAAGAACTCAAAATGGCGGTTCATCCGGCAAATGAGTACCCCGGGAGCCTCTTGCAAAAGTCTCCGGCTCATCGCGGATTAACGTGAGAGAAGCCACCTTGTCATTCCGAGGCCAAGGGCCGAGGAATCTCGATTGTTGAGGCAATTCAACTAGATTCCTCGCTACGCTCGGAATGACCCCAAGGACATGACAGGCCTTTTCCACGCAAATCCGCGATGAGCCCTTTTTTCTTCTTGACATTATCAATGAATGCTATTAGTCAATGACTAATTTATGTCATATGTGATGTGTGTGGGATCTCGAGGTATGATCACCACCATGCGCCATTTTCATGGTCAGGAAGGAGCAAGAGGGCATGGTTGCTGAGAGAAACGAGCCCGATACGGCCCGGACCATCATTGTCAGGCTAACCCCGGAGACGCACAAGGCGTTGCGGATTCGCGTCGCCGAGGAGGACACCTCCATCCAGAAATGGGTGGAAGCCCTCATCGAACGAACCCTGGATGTGGGACAGAGTAGCCAGGGCCAGAGCGAGGAAGAGGGGCTCACTGCGGATTAACATGAGAGAAGCCACCTTGTCATTCCGAGGCCAAGGGCCGAGGAATCTCGATTGTTGAGGCAATTCAACTAGATTCCTCGCTACGCTCGGAATGACCCCAAGGACATGACAGACCTTTTCCACGCAAATCCGCGATGAGCCGGAAGAGGATAGGGCAAGAAGGGAAATAGATCATGGGTCAGCCCGTCACGGTCATGAAGGACCAGCCATTTACCCAATGGGTGCCCGAGGGAGCCGAATGGCTCATCAAGAATGCGAAGGACAGCAGCCTGTTGCTCTTGGTTCCCGGGGGGCAGTTCCTGGCCGGTGGACGGGGGAGCGATGAAGGGGGCGGGGAGCCGTTTCTCGTGGAGCTGCCGCCGTACTACCTGGGCCTGCACACGGTGACCAATGAGCAGTATGCGCGCTTCTTAAACGAGCGAAGGCCGAGTGAAAGCGATCTCGGCAAATGGATT
>JAPXSS010000070.1:0-17517 GCA_033812955.1 Syntrophobacteraceae bacterium
TGCGGGATGTGGTCTTCTACCTGTCGTTCATCGCCGCATTCATCATCTATTCCATCTACGCCATTCAGCGCGAAGACTGGCGATAGCGGGAAGGAGGTCAGCATGTCGAAACCCTATACCAGCAGCCTGACCAAGGGCATGTTCCTGATCGTTGTCACCCTCATCCTGGTCTGCGTCAACGTGATCGTCGCGCAACTGCCCCCCATGCGCCTCGACCTCACCGGCAACCGGCAATACCGCCTCTCCGATGCCACCCGCAACGTGCTCCAACGCCTCGAAGACCCGGTCAAGGTGCATGCCTACTTCACCAAGGATCTGCCGGCACCCTACAACCAGAATGCGGCCTACGTTCGGGACCTGATCGAGGAATACGCCGCCTATGCAGGCGGCAATCTCGATTTTGAAATCATCGATCCGGGCACGGACGAAGGCAGGAAGCGCGATACGGTCCGCAAGGGGATCATGCCGGTCCAGATCCAGGAGATCAAGAACGATCAGATTGGCATCAAGCAAGCCTTCATGGGGCTGGTGGTGACCTACGGCACCAAGAAGGAAACCATTCCCCTGATCCGCCAGACCGAGAACCTCGAATTTGAGCTGACCAGCATGATCAAACGCCTCAGCGCTCAGCAGCTCAAGACCATCGCCTTCACCGCCGGGCATGGGGAACCGTCCCCGGACGAGAAGATGCGGAGCGTGAAAGGCGAGCTCGAAAAGAACTACCGGGTCGTCACCCACGACTTCAATCTGGTCAAGGAAGTGGCGGCGGATGTGAACAGCCTGATCGTGGTGGCCCCGACCGAGAAGTGGGACGATGAGCACCTCTTCCACCTGGATCAGTTTCTGATGCGGGGCGGCACGCTTGCCCTGCTGTTGAACGGCGTGAAGGTGGACATGACCCATCTGGTCATGGCGGAACCCATCGATCATGGGTTCCATGAGATCCTGGCAGCCTACGGGGTGAAACCCGAGAAGAACCTTATCGTCGATCCCCAATGCAAGCGGATCACCCTCGAAACCCGCCAGGGGCCCTATCAGGTGCGAAATCTGATCAATTACCCGTACATCCCGACCCTGACCGATTTCAATCGCGACCACCTGCTGACCCGAGAAATCGGGGTGCTCTCACTCCCCTTCATGTCGTCCCTGACCGTGGTCGAACGAGCGGGGGTGAGCGCCACCGTCCTGGCCCGAACGTCCGCCAGGAGCTGGGAGGAGCAGGAATTCCACGCCGTCAATCCCATGGAACGCAAGGTTCGCCCGGAGGAGGCTGCGGGCGGGCCATTCAACGGAGTGGTGGCGGCTTCGGGGAAGTTTCGGAGTTTTTTTGCGGGCAGGAGTCCCGAGGCGAATGCCGACTACCTCAAGGACCCCGCCAAGGTCCTCCCCGAAAGCGTTGACACCCGCATTCTGGTGGTCGGATCGGGCTATATTCCGCAGGATGGGATGGCCGATGACGAGGACCTGATCTTCTTTGTGAATGCAATCGACTGGCTGGTCCAGGATGCTGAATTGATCAAGATCCGTAATCGGGGCCTGTCGGTCCGGCCGATCGCGGAACTCTCACCGACGGCTAAAAGCGCCCTGCGCTATGCCAATGTCATCGGCGTGCCGTTGCTCCTGGTCCTGTTCGGCATCGGCCGGTGGCAGTGGCGGCGAGCCCGCCTGCGCAATTTCAGGCTGTAACGACTGGCAGAGGAGAACGGGAATGAACCAGAGCAAATCATTGATCATCGCCCTGCTGATATTGGGAGTGCTCCTCGCGGTGGCACTGCTGGTCTGGCGCGATCCTTTTGACCGGGGGGCCCGCCCGGACTATTCCGGGCTCCTTCCCTATCGGGAGAAGGACAGCATCGACCGGATTACGGTGATCAACCGGGAAGGGACCTTTACCGCGGAGAAGCGCAACAATCAATGGTGGCTCATCGAACCGCGGGAACTTCCCGCTGACGAAGGGCAACTGAAGGCAGCCGCAACCACCCTGGAAATCTTTACGGTGACCGACACTGCCTCCCGAAAACGGGAGAGGCAGGGCGAGTACGGTCTGGCCCAGGACAGCCCCGAGCGCGTTTCAGTGAAGGTCTTCGCAGCGGGCAAGGAAGTATTGGCTTTTGCTGCCGGCAGACCTTCTCCGGACGGTCACGGCACCTTCATGGTCCTTGCCCAGGAGCCCGAGACCGTGTACGTGGGCTCTCATCCGCTCCCCACCCTTCTTTCCCAGGGCCTGAAGCACTGGCGCAACAAGGTGATTGTCGAGCTGCCTCAGGATAAGCTCGAACAACTCAAGCTGGTGACCGGCAAGGGCGTTCTGGATCTCATCAAGGAAGAGGGGAGCAATTGGCGAAAACCGGACGACCCCACCTGGTATGCCGATCCGGCCCGCCTGGGAGCCCTGCTGAGCATTATCAACCGGCTCTCCTGGGTTGAGGTCGTGGATGAACCGGTTGCCGCTGCCGACTATGGCTTCGATAAGCCTCAGGCCAGCCTCTCGGCCAAGGTGGAAGGCAAGGACTGCCAACTGGTTTTCGGCAAAGAGGTTGAGGGATCGCCCAACAATTGCTGGCTGAAACTGGAAGGCGACCCGAAAGTTTATCAGGTTGGCAAAGCCCTTCTCGAACGCTTCACCCGTGAGCCGGAATACTACAAGGGTGAGCCGCCGGAGCCGGAGGAAGAGCAATCCAGCAAAGAGAATTGACACTCCCGCGCAGTGGGTAAGTCCCAATGAGGGGCAAGCGGGAGGCAACCGGCCATCCGCGAAGCGAAGGGCGGTATCCCCTCCAGGACACTCTATGCCTGGCCCCTGGGATCTCCGTGGAGATAGCAGCCGGTGACTTTCTTGAAGGCATCCGAGGTCCTTTGGCCGGCCAGCCCGTCCTCCTTGACGAAAATCCCGGGCAGCGTGTTGAGGAAGACCTGGAGCTGCTTTGCATACACCGATTCCTCCCGCGGGGCGTAGCGGAGCAGGGGTGCACTGACGACAGTGCCCACCTCGACCGGCTGGGCGAAGGCAATCAGGCTCTTTTCGGCCATTCGCCGCAACAGGACGGCGGCACCGAGCTGAGCAGAAATGGCGGTGTCGGACCAGCGGCCGTCCCTCACGTACTTGCCGCTCCGATAATGATTGGAGCCGCTCCACAGGTAAGGGGAAAGGACCTCGGGATGATAGCGGCGATAACCCCAACCGTTGTATCCTTCCAGCTTGTAGAGAACCGCGGCCAGACTCCAATCCTGCCATTGGTCGATCCGGTCGTAGGTGAGCGCATCGGTCGCGCTCGCTTCCCAGCTGAAAGGCGGATGACCCTCTTTGGGCCGCCCCGCGGGTTCGTTGACGGTTCGTCGGGAAAGCGGGTCGCCGTTATGAAGGTGAGCCTTGAAGGAGAGTGACGCCTCCATATTGTGGATGACCGCAATGAGCCACCAGGGGATTTGCAACGGCTCCCCCACCGCCTCGTAGCGATTCCGGTGGCTCTCGATTTTGCCGACAACCTTCTCCACTTCGGCAACCTTGTCCGGGCGCACTTGGCAGGTATCGAACAAGCGCTGGTACTCTTCTCTCAAAAGACCGGTAAGCTTGATGGCTACGGGCGGCATGCGGCACCTCCTGGGTTGCTGTAGGCTTTGATGTTCTTGGCCTTCCATACTTGTTAAGCATGAGATTTCTCGGCTCATCGCGGGCTAACGTGAGAGAAGCCATCTTGTCATTCCGAGGCCAAGGGCCGAGGAATCTCGATTCTTGAGGCAATTCAACTAGATTCCTCGCTACGCTCGGAATGACACCAAGGACATGGACAGGCCTTTTCCTCGCGAATCTGCGATGAGCCGATTTCTCTTTATTCAGCAAAATTCATTGCTGACTTTGCGGCCGGTCGGCAATTCTCCATAGTTCATCAGCAAGGCCAGACATGCGCTGGGTGGAGCGCCCGATTGCTTTCCGAAAGAGGCTCTCCGGCCCCCACAACGAAACGCTCTCCCTGGCCCGGGTGATACCGGTGTAGAGCAGCTCGCGGGTGAGCACCGGTGAATCCCGGTCGGGCAAGACCAGCATGACATGGTCGAATTCAGAACCCTGGCTCTTATGGACCGTCATGGCAAAGACCGTCTCGTGTTCCGGCAGCCGGAGAGGATGAAAGGAGCGGAACCCGCCTTCCACACCGGGAAAAAAGACGCGACCATCCGCACCGCCCGCAGCCGAGGGCAGGAAAATCCCGACATCCCCATTGAAAAGATGCAGATTATAGTCATTGCGGCCAATGAGCACAGGCCGGCCCGCATACCACCTGCCGGCCTGCGGGAAACCCCGCTCCTTATGGAAGAGTCGCTCCACCAGGCCGTTTAGAGCCGCCACTCCGCAGAGCCCTTCCCTCACGGCGCACAGGATTCGAAACTGCAGGAACAGGTCAAAGACCTCCTGGAGACGAGCGGTGGGATTGCCGCCCGGATGACTTCTCATCCCGGCAACCGCCTCGAAGTAGCTTCGGTAGCCGTCCAGGAGACGACTCCGGACCGCGTCGGCAAGGAGGGCACCGGAGACAATCTCGTTCCAAGTGACCACCGCATAATCGTCACACCCGAGGACGGCCATGGCCCCGTCCGGATCGCGGTCCCTCACCTTTTGACTCAATACACCGATACCGCCCGCATCCGCAAAGCGATAACTCTTTTGCAGCTGGATGACGCAGTCTTTGGAGGTCTTGGCCGGGGTATCGGCCAGGAGGGATTGATCGAGGCGACAGCCGCAGACCGCCTCAATCGCCCGCCCAAACTCTTCGGAAAGGAAGGACTTCTCGCCGGTTTCGCAGATATCGCCCAGCACCGCCCCGGCCTCAACGGAGGCAAGCTGATCCTTGTCGCCCAGGAGAATCACCCGCGCCTGAGGGCGAAGCGCCTGAAAGAGTTTGGACATGAGGGCCAGGTCCACCATCGAGGCTTCGTCGATCACCACCACCTCGACCGGCAGCGGATTGTCTGCATGGTGACGAAAGTATGGCGAGCCCTGAATGGCCCCGAGCAACCGATGAATGGTGGAGGCCGTTTCCGGGATGGCCTGCTGGACCGGTTCCGGGCAGGGCAGCCGCGTTTTCGCCGCCTTGATGGCCTCCTGCAGGCGCGCTGCAGCTTTTCCCGTGGGAGCCGCCAGGGCGATCCGCAGGTAGGGTGAACCGGCCTGTTCCTGCAACAGGGCCAGGATTCTGGCAACGGTAGTGGTCTTCCCGGTCCCAGGCCCCCCCGAGATGACGCTGAAGTTCCTGCAAGCCGCCGCAAAGGCCGCCACCTTCTGCCAGTCGATTTCCCCCGTCGGGAGGGCGGGGAACAACCGTTCTAACCGGTCTTTGAGCGCACCGTTGAGGTGGCCCTCAGGAGGACCGGCAAGGCGCGCCTTCACTGCTTCCGCCAGGCGGTGCTGGTACTGCCAGTAGCGATAAAGGTAGATTCTCGGCCCAGAATCCAGAATGAGGGGGCGATATTCGCCCGGCCGGCCGGTCACCCTCGATTTGGAGAGCTGCTCGACCCAGTGCGCCAGTTCGGGACCGACCGGAGCCTCGGGATGATTCGCCAGCGGCTTTCCCGCCACTTCCCGCAGGTCGAGGCAGATGTGGCCTTCACGGGTATAGAGGCTGACCATGGCCGCTGCCAGGGCCAGTTCCGGCCGCACCTCACCGTTCAGACGGACCATCAGTCTGGCGAAGTGAACAT
Organism: Syntrophobacteraceae bacterium; assembly: GCA_033812955.1. GTDB lineage: Bacteria > Desulfobacterota > Syntrophobacteria > Syntrophobacterales > Syntrophobacteraceae > JADGQM01. The sequence continues at coordinate 5,695 of JAPXSS010000070.1, forward strand.
CGATCGGCGCAAATAGTCCGTATGATAGAAGCCGGCTCAGCCCTTCGTCGTTCATGACCGCGCGCTCCCCAGCAGCTTCTGGCGCAATGCTTCGATGGTGGCCTCGGATGGCCGATGGCGGTAGATGCCGTAAGCGCTCCCCCCGGCTGGGTCCACTCCGCGCAGGAAGAGGTAATAAACACCGCCAAAGTGGGATTCGTAGCGGTATCCCGGCAGGCGGGCGGCAAGGTACTTATGGATGGCAACCACATAGAGATGATACTGAAGGTGATAGAAGTGCTCGGTCATGGCCTTCTGCAGAGCTTCTTGAGCATAGTCAGCGAGCCTGCTCCCGAGGAAATTCGACTTCCAGTCCACCAGGTAAAAGCGTTCGCCGAAACGAAAAACCAGGTCCATGAACCCTTTCATGAATCCTTCCAGCGCCCTGAATTGCAGGCGTTCGAAGGTCGAGGGGACCGCAGTGTCCTGGGAGCTTCCCAGGCACAGGTCGAAAATCTCGCGCAGGCGGTTGCCGCTGAGCCGCTGCAGCGGGAAGTAGAACTCCAGTTCGTTGAGCCGGTCGGCAGGAGGCACCCATTTGAGGCGAGGACCATCCGGTTCCCCAGTCAGCGACACATCGAGAACTCTCCTGACCATGTCGTAGACGGCGCCCACCCAGCGATCCTCGAAGCCATGGGCTTTGAGTTTGGCGGCGACGAGCGACAGGATCGTGTTCCCGTCGCGTTCGGTAAAATCCAGGTGCTCGAACAGGTCGTGCAGGACGATCCCTGCCGCCGTTCCGCACGGAAAGGAAAACATGTCCAGGGTCTCTCGAGGCGCGTCCGGCGGTCCCCTGTCAGCCTCCTCGTCCGGGATTCCGGCCGGGGTCGAGTCGTCCCGGTCGGCCCAGTCAGCCCTGCGCGGCTGGCTGCTGACCAGAGAAGAGAAGCTGGCTATGCTCCAGTCCCGGCTGATGACCGCTTCGAACGGGCGGCAGCGGAGGGCCTCCGAGGCTTCGTCGCGGGTGGGTTGCCGGACGCCCTTCGTCACTGGTAGATCGAGAACGGCGATCAAATCGGCGGCGTTCGCCTCGAGCTGCCGTAAATCACCCCTCAAGTCTCCTTCCTGAAGAGTCGCATAGCGGCTTGCAACGGCGTCCGGCAGGTCGTCCACCACTGCTTCCCGCGGCTGGTGTAACAGGTAGGCAGGAGCGGCCGTCCCGGCATCCCGGAACCACCCCCAGACCAGGGTGCAGCGATGTTTGGCCCGCGTCACTGCCACGTACAGCAGCCGGAGATTCTCTGCCAGTTGTTCCTTTTGCGCCTGTCTCACATGTTCGTCCAGCATTGGAGAACCAAGATCGATGGTCAGTCGACCCGTATTTCCCAGGTCGTGAAAGACGACCCCCTCGTCTTTGGTTCGCAGGGTTGAGCGGTCGCCGAGGAAAGGGCAAAAAACGATCGGGTATTCCATACCCTTGCTCTTGTGGATGGTTGCGATTTTGACCGCGTTTTCATCGCTCTCGAGGCGTAGCTGATGTTCTTCCAGGTGGGGAGCGGCCGTGTCGCGATGAGCGGTAAGCCACTTGACCAGACCAGCCATCCCGAGATGGTTGTCGACGGCGGCCTGATGCAGTACTTCCGTGAGGTGAAGAACATTGGTGCATCGCCTTTCCCCATCGACCAGGGCCATGAGGCGCGGGAGAACCGCCTCCTGCCTGAGGAGACAGCGGAACATCCGAAAGAAACCATGGCGGCGCCAGAGCTCATGGTAGTCCCCAAAGCGGATCAACCAAGCCTCCCAGGCCGCTTCGTCCTGGAGCAGGCGAACCAGTTCTTCCCCGGTTACCCCCAACATGGTGGTGGTGAGGGCGACTTTGAGGAGTCTGGAGTCAGCGGGTTCGAGCAGCGCGACCATGAGCCGTTCAAGCTCGAGCGCCTCATCGCTGTCGAATAGGTTCCCGATATCATAGAGGACCGCATGGATGCCCAGATCCGCCAGGGCTGTCTGCACAAGACGCGCTTCGGCATTGCGTCTCACCAGCACGGCCAAGTCCCCCGGTCGAATGGGACGATCCCCCAGAGTCGCCACCCCTGGCCCGCTCCCCGTCAGCAGCCGCGAAACCTCTCCCGCAACCGCCATGGGTACCACCTCTTCAAGCACACGGCGCGAAATCGGGGCCCCCTCCGCATGCTTTTCGGCTTCCATCAGCCAGATCTGCAAGGGCGGCGCCGGCCTGCCGTCAACCGTGAGCCGTTCGTGGTGATCCTTCGGGGCCGGGTTCACCGGCTGGAAGGCGATGTCTTCATATACGAAGGCGTTTTTCGCCTGACTGAAGATGGTATTTACGGCTTGAATCAGGGCCGGTTCCGAACGCCAGTTTTCACCAAGGGTGAAGCGCCGAGAGACCTGCCGGGAAGCGTCCAGGTAGGTGAAAATGTCGGCCCCGCGAAAGCCGTAGATGGCCTGCTTGGGATCGCCGATGAGAAAGAGCGTGCTCTTGCCCCGCCCGAAGATCCTCTCGAAGATGGCATACTGGACCGCATCGGTGTCCTGGAATTCGTCGATGAGGGCCGCCTGGAACCGGTTGCGGACGACGGCCGCCAGACGCTCCCCACCTTCCCCGCTGAGCGCACCTTCGAGCATGAGCAGCAGGTCATCGAAAAAGAGGGTGTTCTTGTTGCGTTTCCGCTCGGCAAGCTCGAGGCGGACGGTCTGGATGAATTTTAGCCTCAGGCCGAGGAGAACCTGGTCGAACCCATCGACCAATTCCTTCTGGACGGCCTGCATGGTTTCGCACAGGTCAAAGAACGGATGAGAAGGTGGGCGGCAGCCTTTCCTGGTTGCAGCCAGGAGGCCCACGGAGGTGAATTTCTCGAAAACCTCCGGGAGGATGCACCCCAATCCGTCACCGGCGAAGAACGCATCCATGGCATCGATCCAGACCGGAATCCGTTCCTTCCGATAGCGCCCACGATGGAGCCCTTCGGCGGTTGTGAGCAGGGATTGCACTTCATCCCTGGCCTGGAACCAGGCCTGCCTCAAGGTTTCGAAGTGCGCCTCAAACTCCGCCTCCTGATGGGAACAGTCCGGGATATGCTGCTGAGGAATGACCGTAAGATAGGGATTAGTGAGGTTCTTGCCCACCATCACGGAAAAGCTGCCGGGATTGATTCCATGTGTGAAGGCATAGTCGAGAAAGCGCGGCGAAGCCCGATAGAAGTGGTTTCGCCAGAAATCGTGGACAACTTCCCGCACGAAACGCTCCTGGTCGGTGACCAGGTCCGCGTCGAACATCATCCCGCTTTCGAAGGCGTGATCCCTGAGCACTCTCTGGCAGAAGCCGTGGATGGTGAAGATGGAAGCCTGATCAAAATCGTTCAGCGCACCCCGTAGGCGCCGCGAGGCATGCCCGGCATGCGGCTGGCGACCGCAGAGTGCTGCCAGGAACGGATCAGCGGGGCCATCGCCCGAGATGCAGGCGAGGGCTTCGCGCAGGCGGCGTTGAATGCGTTCCTTCAGTTCATTGGTGGCGGCATCGGTGAAGGTAACCACCAGGATTTCATTGACGAGCAGCTCGTGTTCCAGCAGCAGCCGCAGAAACAGTCCTGCAATGGCGTAGGTTTTTCCCGTACCGGCACTGGCCTCGATGAGGTTGGTGCCATCACACGGGCTGTTCAAGAGATCGAAAGGAACGCTCTGGGGTCCGCTCGCCATCCTTTCAGCCCCCTTTCCGACTCGCCAGCAAAGGCCCGAAAACTGTGGTGGCAAGGCTTTCAAAGTCACCGGCCAACGGCTCGACGCCTTTGAAACAGAGCTGATACGAAAGATCCTGGCTCTCTCCCCGGTGAAAGTCGCTGCCGGTCCACGCGCCTCTGGCGCGGGCGAGGGCCTTCTCGGGCGGAACCTTTTTATCGAGCAGTTGTTCCGCATAACGGAACGAGCTCTCGGGGAAGAACGGCACGGGACGGCTGAGGCCGCTCCAGTAAATCCGGAGGAGGGTTTCCAGGTGCTCCCGGCATTGTTCAACCGGCCCGAAGGTTACGGTGCACCAGTCACCGTCACGGAGCCCGGCCAGCAGACTCTCCCGGGGATAGCCGGGGCGGCCCAGGAGATTCAGGACAAGGTGCGGAAACCAGAGGTTAAGGTGATCCTTGGCCTTGAGAGTGGCATAACGATAACGCACCAGCCGCTCGGGGAAGAGTGAGGCGATGGTGCCGGTCAGGAGGAAGCCGGAAAGTTCGATTTCGAATACCAGGGGATCGAGTTCCTCGCCACCAACATAAGGCTCCAGCCGACGCGCAAACTCCTCGACACCGTCACTCATGGTCTTGAAGCTCAAATCGCCGGGAACGCCATGGGGAAGTACGCCCGAAGCCCGGAGCGAGCGGGAAAGGGCGCTGCGGTCATGGCCGGCCATCCTGGCGGCCAGCAACGTCTGCCCCAGGTCATAGCGGTCGAGCCCGGCGAGCTGGAAGCATTCCGTATCATCGGGCAGCGCGGGATCTTCGTCCAGGGTGATCCCCAGCCGCCGGTCGAGAAAGAACCTGGCCGGATTGGCAAAAAACCGGGACAAGTGGTGGAGGTCGATCCGCTTCAGAGCCTCTTCCGGAGGTTCGAGCGGGGAAGCCGAGAACGGGGGCGGCGGAGTCTTTTCCCGCAACAGGCACCGGGCGGTCTCCTGCCATTCCTCGGAATAGGTGAAGAGCCTGCGATCCCCTTTGAAATAGGCCGGGCTGAAAGGCTGAAGACGATGTTTGACAATCAGACGCTCAGGTCCATCGGCAGCTCCGGCAACTGGAGCAGCGGTTGCTTCATGCGACCCGACAGCGGCCTCGTCCGGAGCCTTAGAGCCAGGCCCGGCCTCGCACCGACCTCGAACGGGAACTCTGAAGGCCCGGTGGATGTAGTCCAGCAGCTCACTCACCAGGACCGACGGCGGAATGCTGCTGTTGTCGCGGGCGCTCTGTCCCGTGTAGCTGACGATGAGCTGATCACGGGCCGAAATGAGGGCTTCCAGAAAGAGATAGCGGTCGTCGTTGCGGCTCGACCGGTCGCCCGCCCTGGGATTCTTCGCAATGAGGTCGAAGTCGAGGGCTTTGGCCTGTCTGGGAAAGGCGTTTGCATCCATGCCCAGCAACCAGACGACCCGCATGGGGATGCTCCGCATGGGCAGCATGGAGCAGCAGGTGACGCCCCCGGTCAGAAAGCCGAACCCGAACCCTTCCCGTTCAAGCCAGCGGTCCAGATGCCACTTGATGACCCGGATCTCGACGGGTTCGGTAAACCCGGTCATCTCCTGAATGGTTGCCAGATCCAGAAGAACCTGCCGGACTGTTTGAAACTCACGGAGACCGTCGTCGTCGGGCAGAAAGAAGCGGGTGAGTGTATCGACGAGCGTTTCCGACCACTGGTGGAGGGTTCGAGGGTGGCTGAGGGAGGCAACCAGAGCGAAAAGCTGTTCGGCGAATTCGATGAGGCCCCCGAGCACCATCACTTCGCGGCCCTCGATGTGGTCGTAGGGCAGGATGCCGCAGAACAGCTGCCGGTTGTCGCCCGGCATGGCATATCCCAGGAGGAGCCGTTCGAGACCCGCCCGCCACGTGTTGTCTCGAAAGGCCTGGAAATTCCACCTCAGCCGGGCCTCTTCATCGATCCCCCACCTGATCCGCACCTCCCGCAGCCAGCCCGCGATAAGATCCTGGTCCGCCTCGGTCAGCCCGAATCGGGCGCGAACGGCCCCCGCTTCCAGAATACCCAGAACCTGGGCCGCGGTGATCCGTTCGTCCCAGAGCTCGAGCATTGCCAGGAAAGTCTCCGCAACCTGGCTTTCCTTCCGCATACTGCGGTCGGCGAGACTGTACGGGATCCTTTTGCGTTCGTCCTCCGGAGCATCGAAAACCGCCTGGATAAAGGGGGCATACGTTTCGATGGCGGGGGCCATCACCAGGATATCCCTGGGGCGCAGGGTGCGGTCCTGGTCGAAGAGCTCGAGGAGGTGGTCGTAGAGCACTTCAACTTCCCGCATGGGGCTGTGGCACGAGTGGAACTGGATTGAGCGGTCATCCGGCGGGATGACGGTTTTTTCGGGTGAACCCTCCGTGCGGTCTCTCAGGTTCAGGAGGTCTGACTGGAGACAGGTCAGCAGGCTGTTTTCGCCAGGTTCCTGAAACACGGCAGTTTCTTGGCAATCCAGAGCGGCCAGCAGCCCGAGGAAATCCCGGCCAAGGGCCCCGAGGGAGGCGAGCAGGGGATTGCCCTGTTCCAGGTGCAGCTCCGCCGGGGTTTGGGCGACGCTTCGCTGCCGAGCCATGACCTTCCCGATGGTTCGCTCCGGGGTAATATCCCCCCAATACTCCCGGCATGGACTCAGCAGGAAGAGGTTGACTTCGGTCAGGTGCGCCAGGCCATCCAGCATGTGCAGGTGAAAGGGGGGAAGGTAGGAAATACCGAAGAGCGATACTCGTTGGGGCAAGAGGCAGGAGTTGCGATCAACCTGCTGGATTCTTTCCAGAAAGGCCCTCCCCAATGTCGCCCGGTGCTGCTTTTCCAGCCCCCGGGCAAAATCGCGCCAGAGCACCGCCTGCCAGTGATCTTCGTCACCTTGCTCCCAACGGGTGATCATCTCGGGGCGGTACAGGACATACTGATCGAAAGTCCGGGCCAGGTGCGAGGCAAGCTGCAACCGCCGGAGATTCCGGGGGGGCCGGTTGAGATAGTGTTTGAGGACGGCGAACTCCGGCTCATCGAGATGGGCCGGGAGTAGCTGCATGAGCCTCCAGGCAGCAAACTCCGGGATGAAGAGCGGCGATTCGGGAGAGTCGGACAAAACCCGTTGGAAGACCTCCTGCAGGAAGGCATTGGGAAACGGGAAGCGGCAGTTGGCGCAAACGCCGAAGTGCGCCGCCAGTTGCATCGCAAGCCACCGCTCCATCCCTTTGCTCTGAACGACGATGATTTCCGGTTCCAGAGGCGAGGCCAGCGGCCCTTCCAGGACTCTTGCCAGGAGCTGGGCGAGCAGCTCCAACCGGTTGCCCGTATAGAGCTTGAGCGACTTCATGGCTTCGTTCCCTTGGGTTGCGGGCAGTGTTCGGATGACAGCCGAACGATGGAATAGGAAGGGATTTCGGGATGCCGAGAATATGTCCTCAGGCAACCTCCGAAATCCCCTCGCTTCTGAACGGGACCGGGCTGAAGAACCTACTTGATGGCTTCGTAAATACGCAGAGGTGGGAGGTTCCGAACCTCGAAACGGGTGCGCACGACGGGAAAAAAACGCTCCAGATGGACCTTCAGATGGTGGTCCGCCTGGAAGCAGGTCTGGTAGACCAGAAATTTGCCGCCCGTCCTTAAAGCCCGGTGGGTATTGAAAAGGATCTTTTCTTTCAAGTGGCAGTTGAGTAGCAGAAAAGGAATACCTGAGACGATATAGTCAGCCTCTGATTCCTGACACGAACGGAGGGTTTCGAGCACGTTCTCCGCGCTGTCATTGAAAATCACGACCCGAGGGTCGCTGATGGTTCGCTTGAGGATCTGATCGAAGTTCTTGTTCCGTTCGATCAGGATCAACCGGGAATCGGTTTTCATGTTTTTCAACAGGTAGTTGGTAAAGACACCCGTACCCGGCCCGTATTCGACGATTATGTTGCCACTGTCGAAGTTGATGTTCCCGCACACCCGCTTCACCCCAAAGGGAGAAGTGGGCGTGATGGAAGCAACATTCTTGTCGTGGATGAAATTCCTCATATAGGTGAGCGTATCGATCATCATAGACTGCTCCTGATACCAGACCTTTCTTTAAGTTCCCATGATGCCAACCTGCATCCCCCATTTCAGCTCATGGTTCGAGGACCGGCGTTTCCCTCGCACTCCAGCCCCAAAAGCCCCCCCGGTCCAAGCCACCATCAACTTTCGCCCCCCCTTCTTATTCCACCATGGTGCTCGACGCAAGCTGAAAATATCCCTTCCCGGTGCGTGCAGTGGGAGAAATGAGTGCCCGGCCGCTGGTCAGGTCCATAAATTTGAATAAACCGACGGCTTTTGTGGTAGATAATTCGGCGCTAGCCGAACCTGGAGAAGACCCTTGGGAAGAGACTGACCATGGTGCGATGCAAGTGGGAAATAACGGGACGAACGAAACCCGCTTCGCTTGACGAGGTTCTAGCGATCCTGCTGGAAAATCGAGGGGCGGGGCTCTCTTTCCTGAGCGGCAGTCTCAGAGACCTCGAACCCTATCTGGAAATGGAGGGAATGGCCGAAGGGGCGGCCCTCATGGTGCAGCATCTCGCCACCGGCAACAAGCTTGTGCTCATCGGCGATTACGATTGCGACGGGGTGACCTCGGTGGCCCAGATGGCCCATTTCCTGCGGGATTTGAACTACACCAACTATGCCGTCGTCATTCCACGACGGGAAGAGGGCTATGGAATACCTGACCGGGCCATTTCCCACCACCCCGATGCCGGCCTGTTTGTGGCCATGGACTGCGGGACTCACGACCTCCGCCCGGTGGGTGAGGCCCGTCGGCAGGGCGCCGACGTCCTTGTAATCGATCATCATGAAGTCTCTGACCATGACGTGGCCCCGGCCACCGTCCTGATCAATCCCAAGCAACCCTCTTCCCGCTCGCCATTCCGGGATTTCAGCGCGGCCGGCCTGACCCTTTTGTTTCTGGCACGGCTTCGCCAGGCAGCCGGAAACCGGTTTGCGGTGCCGCCCCGCCTGGGAGGCAAGTATTTGACCCTGGCCGCTATCGGCACGGTGGCCGATCTCATGCCCCTGGTAGACGCCAACCGGATTCTGACCCGGAGTGGGCTGGGCTGTATGAATGCCGAGCCGTATCCCCCGATCAGGGAACTCTCCCAACGGGCCGGTCTGGCAGGAAAAATCCTTACCGCCGGACACATTGGCTTCAATCTGGCACCACGAATCAACGCGGCCGGGCGGATGGCCGATGCTAGTCTGGCCCTCGATCTACTCATGGCCGAACAGTGCGCCGAAGCAGGGCGACTGGCGGCGGAACTGAACCAGCTCAATCTCCGCCGTCAGCAGCAGGAGGATCACATCCTCAACCAGGTTCGAGCACGCTATGGGGACGAAAATACGCGGCGACGGACCCTGATCATGGGTGATGCGGGCTGGTCCCATGGGCTGGTGGGCATCATTGCCGCGCGCGTCCAGCAGGAGCTTCACTACGGACCGGCCATCATTTTTGCCATCGACCAGGCTACCGGCCTGGCCCGCGGATCAGCCCGCAGCATACCCGGTCTCGACATCTATAGTGCGCTCCACGCCTGCCAGGATCTCCTGGTGAAGTGGGGAGGACATCGGATGGCAGCAGGCCTGACCTTGGCCCAAGAAAACCTGGAGGCATTTTCCCAGCGCTTTGAAGCGATCGTCAACGCCCATCCCATCGAACTCTTCATCCCCCGAATTCGGGTGGATATGGAACTCGACCTGAATTTGGTCTCGGTGGAACTCTTCCGCCTCCTCAAACAACTCGAACCGTTCGGCGTGGGCAATCCCCTCCCCACCTTCGCCGGACGAGGGATCAAGGTCACCGTGCAACGGCAGTTTGGAAAGGATAACAGGCATCTTCAACTGCTGCTGGACGGACAGACTCCAGGAGTCTTCTGGCGGGGAAGCAACTGTTTGCCGGCGGACTGGCAGAACGGCGATCCGATGGATGTCATTTTCCAGCTGGCCTGGGACGATTATCGCAAAAGCGTGAGCTTGACGGTCAAAGACGCGGCAAAGATCAATACCCTCTGAAATCGCAGTGGGGGCGCTTGAGCGCACGGATTTCCCGAATCCTTCGTCGAATGTTTTTCGACATGCGCTCAAGGATTCCAACCGCCTTCTCTCCCTCAGCCTGCTTCAAAATCCCCGCGGAAGCGACAATATCCTTGGCCCTGCCACTCCTTGCCAACTCCCGGGCGCGGTTGCTGGTACTTTTAAAGTTCTGGACGACCTTGAACTCATCCGGCGGCAGAAAGCATTCGAGTTGGGCAAATGCGATCTCCAGGAAATTGCGCTGCTCCGAGTCCGGATTCTCGCACAACTCTTCATAGATAGCTTGTCTGATCAGCACCTTCGAGTACGGCAGATCCGTTTCCCGGCCCACTGGTGACCGGGTTTTCTCCAGGGTTTGAGCATATCTGGAGATGACGTTATGACGCTCGTCAAAACTCATCAGACGCATCACAGCCGCGAATTCCTCCTCTCTGGTCATGCGCTGGCCCTCCTCCAAGTTCTTGCCCGGAGCTTAGTGTCGTACTCGCCCGCGGCCGGTTCCGAGCATGGGAGCGATCCCACCTCTCCCTGATCCGATTCCGGCTCAACCCAGGTCCGAGAAGAAACGGCGTGACTCGATAATCCGGTCAACCTACGTCCCATCATAACCGCTCCAAGGCTTCCGCGAATTGGGTCCATCCCCCATTTACCTCGGGAAAAGGCAGTATTTCGGACTGGGGTATCGGTTCATCGGGAGGAGAGAGTCAGGAAGGAGGAGGGGGAACCTGACTCTCTCCGGAGGGGGAAAGATTCATGTCTTCCCGCCCATTATTATAACGTTCAGGTCAAGAGGTTCTTCTGAAGTTGCAGTCACACGATTCCGTAGCTTCCCGGCAGACGATCCGCAAAACAGGTCAGGTGGCGACGAAAACTCTCCATTTCAGCGAAATCCAGGCGAGCTGTTGCCAATTCCTCCTCACGTCCGGCCTCAGCAAGGACCTTGCCGGTAGGGGAAATGATGGCGGAAGCACCCCCATAATGGGTTTTGCCTTCTATCCCGCAGCCGTTGCAGCCGATGACGAAAAGCTGGTTTTCGATGGCCCGGCTGCGCAGCAGCAGGGACCAGTGGTCGACCCGAGGCACCGGCCAGAGCGCGGGCAGACAGATGATCTGAGCGCCATCGAGGGCAAGCCGGCGGATGAGTTCCGGAAAGCGCAGATCGTAGCAGATGGCCACCCCGATACGGCCAACCGTCGTGTCACAGACCAGGGCTACCTGCCCCCGTTGGAAATGATCCGGCTCTCCGGTGAGCGAAAACAAGTGCATCTTACGGTACTGACCGACGATTTCGCCGTTGGTGTCAACCACGTGGCTGGTATTGAAGATCTTGCCACCTTCGGCTTCGGGAAGACTGCCGATGAGGGCCACCCCGTAGTGGACCGCCCACTCCTGCAGGCGCCCCAAGACCATGGGGGTGGCAGCGGCCATTTCGGGCAAGGCCGAGGTGACAAAACCCCCGGCCCACATCTCGGGGAGAACCGCCAGTTGACACCCCCGCTCCCGGAGTCGAGGCAGCACTCCTTTCACTTTGTCCAGGTTCCCCGTCACATTTCCCGGCAGCACCTCCATCTGAACACAGCCCACCCTCAGTTCATCCATGATTGCAGTCCTCAAGAGCGATCCTTTCTCCTTTCCTGCCAACGTGTCGGTGGCAGGACCTCGAACGGTGGACCATGGCCCTTGCTAGAAGCATGCCGGGGTGACGGAATCTGAGACTTTTGCAAGAGGCTCTTATGATCTCAGCGTAGGGTGGGCTGTGCCCACATGCTGCGCCATCGGTCGGAACAGCCCACCCTTCGGAATGACACAATCGTCTTTGGACGATCACTTATGAATCATCATCGACAATGGTAATGGTTGCGCTGCCGGGTGTCCCCAGAGTATAGGCGGCATCCTCCGCAAGGGCTTTATAGTGTACCCCAAAAACTGGACAGCACAATAAGGTGGTAAGACGGTCCTGGCCCATGGTAAACAAACGAACCAAGGAGGGCTGTGGATGACGGATCGGCGGAAACGGTTCAGCGGTGAGTTCAAGGCGAAGGTGGCTCTGGA
>JAPXSS010000071.1:0-17344 GCA_033812955.1 Syntrophobacteraceae bacterium
GTTAAAAAATTGCTTAGCCAGTGAGGACAAATTGCGACGCGGGTAATAATAAGATACAATTTGTGGTGAATAGTAAATCCGGTAGCCCGCCTTCCGAATGCGCCAATTGAATTCCGCATCCTCGGAAATATGCAGTTCTTCATTAAAAAAGCCAACTTGGTCGAATAATTCTCTGGCGTAGGCGGCATACACCACGGTATCGACAAAACAGGGCTTCTTGTGAAAGCGATAGCGTGCACTGGGAATTCCGAACCTGGAGCCCATGGCCAAACCGATGGCACACTGTAGAAAGGATTTCCCGGTGTTCAGCTGGGTTCCGCCTGTGCATTTCACTTCCTGTTCCCGCATCAATCGGATATTTTGTTCAACAAAGTCATTTCTGATCTGAGTATGAGCTCCAAGAATAATTACAACCTCTCCCCTGCTGTTCTTGACTCCAATGTTGAGAGAAATGGGGGTTCTTCTCAAGGGGTTCTTGAGCAACCGGATGTTCGAATAGGTTTTTGAAAATTCCAGCACTTTCTCCCGCGATCCATCCGTTGAGCATCCATCAACCACCAATATTTCCATAAGATCAGCAGGATAACTTTGAGCGAGAATTGAGTTCAAACAGAGTGCGATTGTCTCTATTTCATTCAGCATGGGTATGACAATAGAAACCGGGACAGGGCTTAAACGTGCCTCAGGGTGCAGGTGGTCTTCTCCCATACATCAGGTTCCGCTGAATGATAGAATTTTACAGATGGTTCTGAGGAGGATCTTGAGATCGAGCAGCGGGGATCGATTCTTGAGCCAGTAGAGATCATACTGCAGTTTAACAAGCGTTTCTTCGACACTGCTGCCGTAGCGATATTTGATCTGAGCCCAGCCGGTGAGTCCGGGCTTCACTGCCAGGCGCACCGTATAAAAAGGAATCGCCTCCGTCAATTGATCATAGAATTCAGGCCGTTCCGGGCGAGGTCCAATGAGGTGCAAATCGCCCCGCAGGATGTTGACGATTTGCGGCAGCTCGTCCAGTCGCATCCGGCGCAGCACCTTACCTATCTTGGTTACGCGGGGATCGTTTTCGGTTGCCCATTGAGCTCTGTTAGCCTGTTCCGCATCGACCACCATCGATCTGAATTTTACCAGTCGAAAGAGTCTCCCTCCTTGCCCAAGGCGGGTTTGGACGTAGAACACCGGACCCGGGGAGTCCAGTTTGATCAGAGCTGCGAGGATCGGTCCAAACAGGACCAGAAAGAGAGCGGCAGACACACAGAAGAGATGATCGATGATCCATACGAACAGGCGATAGGAGAGGGAAATCTGGCCTCCGGCAAGGTCTGCCGGCAGGAGCCAGTCATTGGCGACATGCTGAACCGGCACCCGTTCCGTGAGCGCCTCATAAAGAGCCGGCATCTGGATGATAGGCAAAGCGGCCGCCTGACAACTGAGAAGAATCTTGAAGAGCTCGGCCCGCAGGTGAAAGGTTGTAGAGTAGACGATGGCATTGGCCTGGTGATGTTTGGCGAGGGCGAGCGTGTCACTGACGGGCCCCAGGACCGGATAGCCGAGTACTTGGGGTTTGCGTCGATAAAGATCGTCTACAAAGCCGACTATTTCATAGTCGACCAGTTCATGCTCCTGCACTGCCTGCGCGAGAGCCCGCCCTCCCCACCCGGCACCGATGATCAGAAGGCGCTGTTGAAAGGTGTTGCCCCAGATCAATGCAGCCCATTTAGCGCGCCAAATCACCCCGGCAAGGAAGGCAAGCAGTACAAAGAAGAGCACCGGCAGGCGCGGCAGGACGTTTCTCGGCGCGACAAAAAAGAACAGGAGGTAGATGGCGAGACTGACCAAGGACACGCCCAGGAAGCGTTGCATCACCTGGTCGGTCTTGGTGGTCAGGCCTGGAGTGTAGAGATCGAAGGCCCACATGAGCAACAGCCAGAGCATGGAAATCGCGGGAATGTAGACCCTGAACAGTTCCAAATCGTCGAGAAATGATTCGGGTCTGTTGAGATTCCAGAGCAAAAGAGCAAAGAAGCCGGCCAGGCAGGTGAGGCAAAAATCCCCGACACCCAGAACTACCTTGCGTTCATTAAGGGTGAGGTTAAGGTTCCTCAAGGTTCTCATCATTGGTTTCAGACCGGAGACGGCCACCCTGTCGCTCATGCTGCCTGACCTCATCCTTGATCCGCTTGACATGCCCTCTGCCGAGCCCCTTCACTTCGCAGCCGAGCTCAAAATAACGGTGGATAGCCCGGTCGTCCAGCATCCCGAAACAGTCTATGACGGCAAGCGGCTTTCCGGCCATTTGTACCACTTCTTCTGGTTGCAGAGCCCGATAAGCTTGGTGTCGTACTGCCAGGACCAGCGCGTCGGCACCCTGGAGGGCTTCCGGCAGAGTCTTTTCAATCCGCAGGTCACTGAGCTTTTCCTGGTTCCGAAAGAATCTGCCTCGGGAATGGCCCGGAGCCGGGTAACTGTCCTGCTTTTCGAATTCCCACCAATGGGCGATGTAGGGATCGTGAACCAACACATCGGCTCCCATCTCAGTGAGTTTGCGCACGATCAACTCGGAACCGCTGTAGCGCGTATCGCCAACATCTTCGCGATAGGATGCTCCGAGCAGTGCTATCTTCGAGGCGGCGACGATCTTACCCATATTCCTCAGGGCGTCTCGCACCAACCTGGCGGCGTGGAGGGCTCGCGTATCATTGATATCAATGGCAAGTGGCGTGATCCGGAAAATGTCGTCTTCAAAGCCCATGAGGGTCTTGTAGGACCAAATGCCCAAACCGCCGTCTTTGGGCAGGCAGTAGCCGCCAATTCCCGGACCGGGAAAGATCATGTTCGAGTGCGTGGGTCGCACCTTGATCCCGTCAATCACCTTGATCAGATCGACCCCGTTACGCTCGGAAAAGACACTCCACTCATGGAGAAAGGCCAGGATCGTGGCACGGTAGGAGTTTTCCACAATCTTGCAGGTTTCACTTTCGATGGGCCGGTCAAGAACGGTCAGCGGATAGCGGTCGGTATTGAGAACCCCGGCGAGAAACTGCACGACCCGTTCTCTGGCCTCGGTGTTGATCCCACTGCACACTCGCCAGAAATCACGGATGGAGGCGACGTAGTCTCTTCCCGGCATGACCCGTTCGAAAGAATGGGCCAGAAGGGGCTCCCGGTCCTGAATACCGCGTTTCACGAAGGCTTTCTTAATGATCGGGTAGGCGATGTATTCGGTAGTGCCTGGGGGAACCGTTGTCTCGATAAGCACCAGGCAATCGGGCTTGATTTTTTCGCCGATGATTTTCAGGCTGTCCTCGAGCGCTCCGATGTCGGCCCGTCCCTGAGCCACATCTCCCAGGTTCTGTTTGACGTAATCACACTGCACATCCACCACCACCACGTCCGCCAGACAAAGGGCGTCATGGGTAAAGGTGGCTGTGAGGGTTTGCTTTTCTTTCACGCACTGGCCAATAATGTGCGCCACCTGTGGGTCTTCGGCTTCCACCGGGGGTAGTCCGCGATTGATGTAATGGATCTTCCAAAAAGACCTCGTTGACGGGCGCTGCATGCCGATGACGAATCTGCTCGGGCTTCCGGTATCCTTGTCAGTGGAATCGGCAACGACCGCGGCCATCACTGCGCCTACGAATCCAAGCCCCATGACCACGACGATCTCTCGTCCCAATTGGCGCTGGTCGTGGACAATCTTCTGTAATCTCTTAAACTCCGCCGCATAATCGTCTTCACTGGGGAGTGGAAAAACCTCGCCCGCAGGACATACTGACACCATGGCTTGGGCAGCAGTGTCCTCTGTTTGGCTTGATTGTTTGCGCTTGGCACAGGACATCGGGACTCCTATATCAGCGTTGAGGGTGGCCTTAAAATCTTATCCGGTGGCAGCTCGCATCCAAAAACCGGTCACCATTTTGCGTTGAAAAATTAAAGTCTGCACTATACCTGTCTCGCATGCAAAATCAACTCCTCCGTCTTCCCGACGCTTCTCTCGCGGCCTTCTTTAGGAAATACCGGGATTGAGCGTGCTGAAGATTTCCTTGCGACGGCCTCAAATAGATCTCACCGCCGGTTTCTCTCGATTAAGATCCGCACAATCCGTTCCGCGCTGTGCCCATCACCATAAGGGTTCTCGCCACGTTTTGGCAGGCAGGTCAGAGCATCGTTGACCGTGTTCGCCAGCAAAGGGGTATTAACCGGTGGAGCCAGGCGGTTCCAGCCGAGTTCCACCAGCTCCACCCATTCCGTTTCTTGGCGGAGGGTCACGCAGGGGACCTGGTAGAAGAATGCCTCTTTTTGGACCCCCCCGGAGTCTGTGATGATCAGCCTGGCGTGTCGTTCGAGCATGACCATGTCGAGGTAGCCGACTGGGGCAATCACCCGCAGCGCAGCGGTAACCTTGACCAGTAGGCCCTCCCGTTCCAGCGCCCGGCGAGTGCGTGGGTGCAAAGGAAGAATGACCGGGATGGTCCGTGAAACCTCCATTAGCCCTTCAAAAAGCGTCGTGAGGGAACTTCGGCTGTCGGTGTTCTCGGCCCGATGTACGGTCGCCAGGACATACTCCCTGGAGTTGAGCTGGAGGCTCTGCAGAATGCCGCTTGAGCCCTCAGCTTTGGCCCCATAGTAGAGAGCCGCATCGAACATCACGTCGCCGACCAGATGGATGTGGCTCTCGGCAACCCCTTCGGAAAGGAGGTTCAGCCTGGCGGTGGTGGTCGGGGCAAAAAGGAGATCCGATACATGATCGGTGACAACGCGGTTCGTCTCCTCGGGCATGCGCCGATTGAAAGAACGAAGCCCTGCTTCCACATGAGCCACCGGGATGTTGAGTTTCGCTGCGGCCAGGGCCCCGGCCAAAGTCGAGTTGGTGTCGCCATAAACCATCACGGTGCCTGGTTTCTCCGCAACCAACACCTGCTCGATTGCTTCCAGCATTCGTCCCGTCTGCCAGCCATGACGTCCTGACCCGATACCCAGATGGTAATCCGGCTCGGCAAGGTCCAATTCTCTAAAAAAGACCTCCGACATATTGTCGTCATAGTGCTGCCCGGTATGAACCAGCATTTCCTCGATTTCGGGAACGGGACGAAGGGCTCTCGAAACTGCCGCGGCCTTGATGAACTGCGGTCTTGCACCAACGATGGTGACTATTTTGATCGTCATCGGACTCGACTTCCTCATTAGATCAAGCCAGCAGCCTGCCATAAAACCGGAGCAGGTTTTCTGCTTCCTTTGCCCAATTGAACTCTGTGGCAACTGCTGCCACTCCCTTCCGTCCCATCGCTGACGCCTCCCGCGGATTTTCCAGAAGCCACTGAATCGCTTGGGCGATCGCCTGGGGGTCGAGAGAATCCACTAGCAGGCCGCATCCTGTTTTTTCAACAATCTCCCGCCAGAGAGGAAAGTCGGAGGCAATCACAGGAATGCCGGCAGCCATATATTCAAAAAGCTTGTTGGGATATGAATCGGTGTGATTGGGACCCGGCAGGAACAGGGCAAGGCCGATACGAGCTTCAGTAAGGAGCTCTTTGAGGTTTTCTCTGGGCAGCCAGCCCCGGTAATCGATTCGGTTGGCTCCGACCATCCCAAAGACGTGTTCAGATAAACTCTGAGGAGTAAACGTACCAGCCAGAATCAGCTTCGCCTCCAAGTCATCGGGAAGCAGGCCCATAGCCTGAACCATCTCCTTGATACCTCGCTCAAGGCAGATCCGTCCGGCATAGAGCAAGTGATGAGGTCGGTGCTCGTGGGGCTTGACCGACAGCGGGATCAATTCCTCGGCCATGGGGAAGTTCCGGATGAGCTGCGTTTTTCCGCCCGGAAAACGACGACAGATGGTTGGTGTGACACTGATTACCCCGTCAAAACAAGCTACTCCCAGATGTTCGACCATGCCGGCGATGCCGGCGATCCACTTACGCCAGGATGATGGCAGATAATCCTTGGTGAGGATATCCTCTGGCACGTTTTCATGGGCGTCATAGACGACTCGTTTGCCGAGCAGCTTGAGGAAGATGCCGACGGGGATGAGTTCCGGATCGTGGAAATGATAGAGGCTTGCAGTTTCATTCAAAGCTGCCCGACAGATCCGGATCACGGTCCGGGTCATGCGCTCAAGCTGGCTTCGGGCTTTCGGCACCGCATGAATATCAACCCCGCCGACGCTTACATCCTTGTGATGCTGGGCGATCAGCGTCACGTCATAGCCGACTGCCGCCAGGCTGGTGCATTCTTTGTAAAGGATCCTGATATCGAAGGCCTGGTGTACCGACGTGAGATGCACCACTTTAGTCAAAGATCACCCCATTCAAGCGGGACCATACTGCGAGATTGACCCATCGCCAGACTCGACTGTCGTAGCGTCTCTGCCCGATGACGACCGCATGCCAGTCCCGTTTGAGCATTGGCAGGTGCAGGGCAGGGTTGGTCATCAGTTCCTCACTGCCGAGAATACGTTCCACCCAGCTCCGCAAGTTGCCGCAAAGCCATTGCTTCTCAGGCGTTTCGAAGCCGATCTTATCCTTTCGATCGAGGATTGTGTCCGGGACAAGCCCCCGCATGGCCTCCCGAAAAATCGCTTTGGAGGTGCCGTTGGGGGCAATGATGAACTCCTCGGGCAAGGAAAGCACAAAATCTACCAACTCGGGAGTGAGAAACGGCACTCGACTTTCGATGGAGCAGGCCATGGAATTGCGGTCTTCATAGCGGAGCAGCATGGGGAGACTGGTTTCGCAAAGGGTCCGATGCAGAGTCTCGAGTAATCCTCCCCGCCGATGAGCATGTGACTGCTCCTCCACCCCCCGCTCCCGGAACCACTTTCGATTCAGCCACCGTGGCCAAAGCTCCCTTCCCACCAGTGCCCGCAACCCGGTTTGCGCCGCATCCGGCAGAAGAAACCGGCCAAGATACTGCAAGAGGTTGTTCTTTCTCGGGATGCTGGATGCCTGGTGCCAGAACCTGAGTGCTTCGTGCCAGAGGCCTTGGCGAATCAGTGTGGCCAGGCGGGCGCCTGCATAGTATTCATAGCCGCCCAGCAGCTCGTCCGCCCCCTGGCCGTCGAGCATTACCTTGATACCGTTATTCCTAGCCGCTTGAAAAACCCGAAACTGGCTGTAAATACTGGTACTTGAAAAAGGTTCGCCTTGCACCTCCACCAGATGCACCAGGTCGTCAGCCAGTTGCTCGGGTTCCAATACCACCTTGTGCCCGACCGTGTCGCCGCTTCCGCAGATGACATCCACCCACCGCTCTTCTGTGAGCGCCGGATCGTCGGCCAGATAGCTGAAGGTGTGGATTACCTGATCAGGGTTATGATAGCGCATGGCCATCACCACGGAAGAGGAATCGATCCCCCCCGAGAGTGCCGCTCCCACCGGGACGTCACTCCGAAGATGCAGCCGAACACTGTCCAGAAAGAGCTCGCGCAACTGCTGCGCTGCTTCTCGGAAGGACAGATCACAACGATGCGCCAGACTCGGTTCCCAAAAGCACTTGAGATGAATCCGGCGCGGATGGTCCAGTGATAGTTCGAGGCAGTGAGCGGCGGGCAGTTGCTGAATTCCGGCAAAAAGAGTCTGTCCCCCATGATCTGTGAGTCCTGAGCGCAGATAATGATAGAGGCGCTGAGGGTTCACTCGCCGACTCACTCCGGGAAGCCGCAGCAGCGGCTTGATTTCGGATGCAAACGCAAACCCGTCTCGCCAACAGGTGTAGTAAAGGGGCTTGATGCCGAAGAAATCACGCACCAGAACGAGCTTTCGCCGAGGAAGGTCGAGGATGGCAAAGGCAAACATCCCCACGGTGTGCTTCAGTACCTGCGTTCCCCACTCCCCGTAGCCCTTGAGCAGAACCTCCGTGTCCGTCTGAGAGTGGAATCGGTGCCCCAGGGCTTGCAGCTGAGCCCGCAGTTCAAGGTAATTGTAGATCTCGCCATTATGGACGATCACCCGGTCACCGCCGACAGCAGTCATGGGCTGCCAGCCGGCTGCAGTCAAATCAAGGATGGAAAGTCGGCGGTGGGCCAGAAGCGCTTTGCATTCATCCTGGTGGTCCAGGGTTCGCCCGCACCGCAAACCTTCCGGTGTCATCACACACCAGCCGAAATCGTCAGGCCCCCGGTGATGGAGCGGAGCCGACAGACTGTGCCCAACGTCGCTGGTGATCACGGTTGGTGCATCTAATACTAAGCCAGCTATTCCGCACATTTTCAGGCATCAATAAAGGTCTTGAACCACAGCTCGATGCACAACGCCCCCCAGACAATCCTGCTGAAGCTCTTTTCCTGGTTTATCGCCGCTTCCAGATTGGCTGAATCAAATATGCCGCGCTGAGTTGCCGCACGATCTAGCAGCACCTCGCGGGTAAACTGGCCGACCGAATCTCTGAGCCAGAGGTGCAGTGGCACAGGAAAGCCCATCTTGTCTTTCCGGTTAAAGATAGCTGGCGGAATCACGCTTTTGATAGCCTTGCGGAAGAGATACTTCGGCTGACCACCCTTGAACTTGATCGCAGGAGGAATCGATGCGACAAGCTCGGCAATCCGGTGGTCCAGGAGTGGTACCCTGGATTCCAGCCCCCACGCCATGCTCGTCCGGTCCTCCACATGCAGCAGAGCAGGTAGATGGACTTTAAGGTCAAAATAGAACATCCGATTCAGGAACGACGCAGCATTGGAACCATAGAAGATGCCACGGAACCGCTCCGTGGCATCCTCCGATCCGCTGAACAGATCCCCGCGGTAAATCTGGCGCGCGTCTGCCGAACGGTCCATCAGCCGATAGTACCGCTCATCCTGGGGCGCAAACAGCCCCTTGGACCAAAAGTGCTGCAGCATGGGCACATACTGCTGCAGCATGGGCAGACTGGGGATGATGGAGGACAGCGTAGCGGCATAGCTCGCTTGCTTATCAGTCTCTTCAATAGCCCCTTTGAGACACTCTTCCAGATATCCCACGAGATAACGTGCATATCCGGCAAAGATCTCGTCCCCGCCCTGTCCCCCGAGCACCACTTTGACATGCTCTGAAGCTAACCGGGAAACGAGGTACTGGGGAAAGATGCCGGGGCCGGCGGAAGGTTCGTCCATGAAAAAAATGATCTTCGGTAATACTCGCGTGAAATCCTCGGCCTTGCAGAAGACCTCTAGGTTTTCGGCCCCGCAGTGATCAGCCGCCAGGCGGGCGTAACGCGTTTCGTCGAATGCTTCACCTTCGCGGAAAGCCCCCGTAAACGTCTTCAGCCGATCCCCCATGGTATTCAAGGCGGTGGCGAGACAGGCGACGGTGGTAGAATCCAGCCCTCCGGAAAGATGAGCCCCAAGGGGAGCATCGGACCTCAGTCGGATCTTGACAGCGTCCTCGATCAGCATGCGCAGCCGATCCACAAAGTATTCTTCGGTGTGATCGAAGTCCATGTCAAAAGTCAAATCCCAGTATTGCTTGATCTGCACAATCTGGGCCCGGTCGTTCACGATAAGGTAATGCCCGGGGAGCAGCTTCCTGATCCCATAAAAAAGGGTCTCTTCTCCCAAAACCGTCTGAAACAGTAAATAATCCTGGAGCGCCTCCCAGTTGACCTGTTTCTCAAAGAGACCATTTGTCAGGAGGGCCTTGATCTCCGAGGCAAAGGCAAACCTGCCGACGCTGCTTCCATAATAAAAAGGCTTAATCCCCAGTCGGTCTCGAGCACAGAACAGGATTCGTTTTCTTTCATCCCAGATGGCAAAGGCAAACATTCCTATGAAATACTTGAGGCATTCCTCCCCATACTCCTCATACGCATGGACGACGACCTCGGTGTCCGAGTAGGTGCGGAATTGGTGACCTTTGCGGCGCAAGACCTGGGAAATCTCAAGATAGTTGTAAATGCACCCGTTGAAGGTGATCCAGACTGTCCCGTCCTCATTGGACAGAGGTTGCTTTCCGCCTTCGGGGTCTATGATGGAAAGCCGCCGGTGTCCAAGCCAAACCAACCGGTCTGGCGAGATATACTCACCCTCTCCGTCAGGTCCCCGGTGTGACAAGGTTTCGAGTGCTTCAGAAGGGGTCGTGTCACATTGCTGGTTTACGATGCCGACGATCCCACTCATAACATGGTCCTTTCGAGAGAGTCTCGAGGTCGGGCGAACCTGCTGTTGTCTTTGCTCGGTTCAGCAATCAGGCCCAATAAATTTCTCAGGGATTGGACGGCGCTGCCCGATCGCTGATCTTGGCGAGAACCTCATCGACTACCCTGACAAACTTCTCGCTCTCGATCAGCCAGTCGTAACGCGGCCCGAGTTCCCTCAGGCGGGCTTTCATCGCAGCGTGGCGCTCCAAATCCAGAGCTTCAAGGATTCCTGCACAAAAAGCTTCCGGAGTGTCCAACTTCCGGTTCGTGCCTACACCCTGTCCCGCAAGGGTCTTTGCCAAAAAAGGTGAATCATATCCCAGTACCGGGACCTGGCATAGGAGGAAGTCGAAAAGTTTGTTGGGTGAGCAGAAATAGCTGTTACGGTCAATGGGAGCATAGGGGATTACTCCCAGATCAGCACTCGCCACATAGTAGAGGATTTCGGTCTGGGGAACTCTATCGAGGAAGAGCACGCGCTCCGCCAGCCCTGCAGTCCGGGCCCGCTTGCCCAGTGCCGATCCGTAATCGCCAAAGCCGAGGAACACCAGAACGTATTCAGTTGGCAGTATGGTGAAGGCGTCCACAAGGTTCTCAAGGTTCCGGCCGGAGCTCAGCCAGCCATGAAAAAGGATAATCTTCTTCTCCGGCCCCAGTCGGAGCTCTTCCCGCAATCGGTCATAGGGCGGTGACCAGTCGTCCGGTAGGGTGGTGCAGTTGTAAAGTACATAAGGTTCTGCAATGCCGTAAGCAGTCGCCAGCTCCTTGGCGATGAATTCATTTACGGTGAACACTGCCCCCGGCAGTCGGATTAGATCGGCTTCCATCTGCTTCAATTTCGTTGCCGACTCCGGGCTCAGCGTATGGATCTCGGTATAGAGCTCATGGGAATCGTAGATGAGGGGTACCTCCAGCATCTCCGCGGCAAGCGTGGCTGGCGCAAGCATGGGCAGATCATGGGCAAATATCAAGTCTGGCTCGTAGTAGCTCACCGTGGCCACCGCAGCTTCGGCGATCTGGGATCGCACGTGGCCTTTTAGCACCTCACAGTGATGCAGGGTTGCCGCCTCGCGTTTTCCTCTGCGTTGCTTCAGCCACCAGAACAATGCAGTCAACACCAGGACCGGTGATGCCAGTGCCACCGCCGCCCATTTCAAATGCCTTCTGCCGAGACCCGCGGGAACGAGCCCGTGGCTCCTTGCCCAACGTCCTGCCTGCATGAGGTTTTTCCAGAGGTACCGTCCCGCCGGAGAATTGGCAAAGGCCGGAGTTGCTTCCGGTGATTCTTCACCAAGATAGTATCTAACAAGGGAGGCGTTTGAGTCTTCACGGATATGCACTATGGGGACGCCTTCCTCGCGGTAGGCTTTCTCGACCCGACCAGCATTGAACGCCACGATCACCGGGTCCCATCCCTTGGCAGCGAGCGCATGAGCTTCGCGAATGATGCGTCTGTCGACCAGATAATCGTCGCAGAGCATAACGACGCGCCGGCGGCTCGGGCGGGGGACGATTCGCGGGGAACTGGAGGCATGGCCAACGGATTGATAAAGGCTTGCATAGTCCAGGATCGTCTGCTTGGCAAGCGTCCGGGCATCGTGGTACCGCGATGCGTAGGCCAGTCCTTGCGAGATGTATGGCAGCAGGTCGTCACGGTGCTGGCAGTAGAAGGCGAGGACCTCAGCCAGGTTCTCAGGCGTTGCCATAATGATGGGGGGAGGTTCCGGATAGAGTGGCAGGACATCCTCTCTGATGTAGCAGACAACCGGGACGCCGAGCGCCATCATCTCCACCGCCACCTGACCGTAGGCGCCGAAGAGGAGTTGGTCGACGGCCAGATCTGCGTCGAGGTAGGCCTGCAGCGCCTTCTGATAGCTCATCCCTTCGATCAGCAGCAGATTAAGGCCAAAGCCCTGGTTCTTGAGGCGTTCGACCGCCTCGATGACGAAGGGCGTACCCTTGAGAGTCCGACTTGTCGGCGAATGCGCCACGACAAGCGGCTGTTGCGATCGTTGTTTCCTGGTCACTCCTGCGCACTGGTTCTTCAAAGCGGGAACGTCGATTGGTTGAACCAGAAGCGTGGCATTGCCGATGAATTCATGCAGATCCGGCGTCGATATGTAAACCAGATCGGCCATCTCACTCGCCACCCGCAAGGCTTTTCGCCGATTTGGGTTACAGAGTTGCGGCAAGCAGTGTGAACAGCCTGAGATCGGGTACCTTTCGCGGATAATGCGAGGGTCCTTGATGTCGCATCCGCAGAAGTAGAATACCACTTTTTTGCCCCGCTCCTTGAGCAGGGCAATATCGTCGAGGTAAAGCCCGTTTAGGGAAGTACCGAAATAGAATTGAAAAATATCGTAACGGGCGGCATACGATTCTAGCTGTTCCGGGGACAATCGTGTCAATGCGTCGGGAGCTTCGAAAGTCTCGCCACTGCGGTATCGGTAAAGCGTGGATGGGTAGCAGACGCTCGTTGCCTGCACCCCAAGCGCCCGCTGCGCCACGGCCAGGCGGTATGGTCCCCCACCGAGATTCAATGGGCCATGAAAAATCTTCTTGCCAGAGAGCCGTGCAACAGCGTCTCGTAGTTCAGTGGGGTGGTCGACCGGTACGAGCCTATCATCAACACCAAGGGAATCATCCTTTACCTGGTTGGATGCTTCCCCTGTTCTGCAAGACAACGAATTCACTACTGACATGGCCTGCTCCCGTACCTGTCCCACCTTGGCAGGAAGACCTTCCAAGGCCTTCTCACTTCAACACTGCTGAAAGCAAGAGTTCCGGCGAATAGAGTAGTTCTCGTGTTGAGAGTTGGTCACGTTCGCAGATCGCTTGGCGATCTTCTCACTCCATACCGATCCATCGTGCTTTTCAGAGCCAGAAACAGTGCTCGTTCTGCCATCCCTTTCCGCTCGTCCGGGAGCACGACCGGAAGCATATCGAAAACTCCCAGAGCAAGCAGGAGGGGTGTCCCGCACCGCCACTCGAGTGCCTGGTGGAGGATAATCGGCACGCTTCCTTGGCCGTCGAGAGTCACTGCGTTCAGGAAAAAATCATGCTTGGAGAGAAGGGCGACGAGCTGCTCCCCGTGGAAGAGCCCCGATGGGTATTCGGTGTCATTCAGGCCCCAACTCAAATCCTGATTGGCCGACAACAGGCGGGAAGCGACCGTCTCAGCGCGTCCCACCCCGAGCCGGGCAATGGGGATGCACTCACAGTGAGCCCCCGCGAGGAGATGACAGAGATAACCCCAGCGGCCCGGAAGGACGGATGGGGTTCGGAATGAGCATAACTGCCACTTTTTGTTCCCGGTCATTTTGACCGTGCCGACAGGCACATAGCGGCAGGCTCCCTCATCATACATCTCGATGACAAAGCTCCCCGGGCACTCATCAAAAACTTCAACCTCCAGTGTTCCCTCCCAGAGAGCTCTCCCCGAGAGGACAAAACAGGCATGACCTCCGGGCAGGTCCGGCCGAAAGAGCCGAGCCCAGCGTTCCCCAATGCGCACAACCTCACCCCACTGCTGACCCTCCAGATAGAGATATGAGAAAGCTGCATAGTTGATCGGGCGTGGTAAAGACTGAAGTTCAGAGGCACAGGCAATCAGGCTGCGCGGCCAAGCTGTAAGGGTGACCGGGTGCTGCAGGCGCTGCAGGGTCGCAGGGTCTGAGTCTTCCAAGTACAGGCAGACGCGCCGTTGCCCCACGGTCAGGAGCGTCGAGCCCCGAGCCACCCCCGGAATTCCTGACTGTTCAGGAGAGGTAGAGCCCATCAGTTCGCACACCTGCGCGCCGGACATTGCAGGGTCGGTCCCCGCCATCCCGAGTCGACATCCATAACGGGTGGTGGCCTCGCAAGCATGCTCACTTTTGCGAAACAGGATCCCCATCTCGGTCGCCCGATTGCGCCGCCAGTAGG
Source organism: Syntrophobacteraceae bacterium (assembly GCA_033812955.1). GTDB lineage: Bacteria > Desulfobacterota > Syntrophobacteria > Syntrophobacterales > Syntrophobacteraceae > JADGQM01. Next base: position 14,035 of record JAPXSS010000071.1, read on the forward strand.
CCGGGTGCCGCTGGAACTCCTCGTGCAGGCCCGGTTCGAGCGCCTCCCACAGTGATACCGAGCCAGCAGGCACGGGACCGCGCTCACTGCTGCCGCATTGCGGGCATATGGCCCGTTCCCACTGGGGCCACCGTCCCGCTACCTCACTCGCGGCGTGGGCACTAAGAAAGTCAAAGTAGCCCCAATTTTCCTCACCGAAAAACAGGAGCTCGGCGACACCGCCGGCTTCCTGGACATCACGGCTCAAGCCCTGAAAGGAAAGGCTACGGAGGTGGAGGTTCTCATGGAACTGGTGGCCACAGACAACACAGTGATGATGGGAGAAGGATAGGTCCTCGGCGTGGGGCACGACCAGGAGCACCCAGTTGCGAGAAACCCGGAACATCTCGGCCAGGCTCATCCGGTAACAGTCCTCGGGCAAATGCTCAATAACGTCAATAGCGGAAACCAGGTCGAAGGCCCCGTCCGGAAAAGGCAGGGAAGGCAGAGCGGCTCTCAGGCACAGGAAACCTCTGCCCTGTTGGAGCGCGGCCTGGGACAGATCCAGACCGATGGTGGCAAGACCTTCTGCTGCAGCCATCCGGCAAAACTCTCCCGTCCCGCAGCCGATATCCAGGAGGCTGCTGACTCCGGAAGGCAGGACCGCCAAGGCCTTTCGCAGGAGCTTCACGGTAAAAGGGCTGACATCCTGAGTCCAATGCTCAGCCTGTTCAAAGTAAGTGTCTGAAACCCCGGATGCATCAGATGTGCCCATGATCTTCCTTATACTTGCTGACATTCTGAGGAAACATCAGACACGGTATGCCCTTCTACCCAAGAGACAGGATGGAGCAGAGCACCCAGTTCGACATTGATTCCCGGTGGCTGAACTACCTGAAAGCGGAAGAAACGGTCGAGCAGGTGATACGTTGCCGGTTCCCGGTTGTCAGTGAGGTCGAGATGATGAAAAATGGCAACCGAAATGGAGTAGTGGCCTCTGCCGAGCAAGAGTGGATCGAATACGCCCTCGACCCAGCCGGTCATGGGGCGGTCTTGTCGCCATGAATCGTTCGCGGTGCAGAAAAGCTGTGAAATACAGGTGCCGTCAGCCCGATAGATACAGATCGTGAAGACCGGTCTCGGAACCGGGCAGAAGAATGTGTAATCGATTCGAGCCGTCATCCTGGCGTGAATCTCGAATTGTTCACGAGGCTTTCCGGCAGCGTCTAGGAGGCGAAAGCCCGTGACCCGGCCTTCGGCGCTGCCATAACCTTCGCCCGTCGGGATCGTCCAGATATCGGTGTCGTCTCCTTCTTCCCCGCCAGGAACCTCCTGCTCCGGGAGCGACTGTGCCAGCTCCTCCGACACCTGCCTGGTGGGTATGGTGAACTGGTCAATCCTGACCTGGCCGTTGCCAGCTGCGGAGAGCGTGCCGAGACGGGAGTAGCCGTCACCGTCATAAATCTCCACATGAACGGTTTCACTTCCTGCATCCAGGTATTCCACCTCGAGGCACAGAGAAACCTTTTCTTTTGCCTTCCCCACCGGCACGGCAAACTGAAACGGTGCGTGAGCATAGCGTCCGCCACAATTGCGGTAAGCCCTTGCCCGGCGGCCTTCCTTCGACTGCGGTGCCGACCAATCCATCAGCCCTGGTTCGTCGTGGATGAAGGTCCCCCGGGAGGGTTCATTGTCCATTGCATCACCCACTATGATCTCACGCAGGATTTGCCCATCCTCCTTCAAGGCGAGCCGGAAAATGAGATGCTCTTCGAGAGGATGAGAAGAGTCGACGACCAAATGGAATATCATGGGTTCGTGCAGCTCTTCCACCCTTTGAAGGGAGCCGCTGGCTCGTTTGCGCAGCTTTTGGTTGACGGCGCGCAGCCGTTCTTCTTCCTCCCGCCGGACTTCGGCCATATAACGCCGCGAAATCTCAAGGCACTCTCCGTAGGCCACAATTCGCCCACTGTCAACCCAGATGGCCCGGTCGCACAGCAGCTGAACGCTTGCCAGGTCATGCGACACAAAGAGGACCGTTGCCCCTCTGCTCGTCAGCTGTTTCATTTTTTCCAGGCATTTGCCGGCAAAATAAGCATCCCCGGCTCCCAGGACCTCATCAATCACGAGCACCTCCGGGTCAATGGCAGTTGCCGCTGAAAAGGCAAGACGCGCATACATGCCCGACGAATAGGTCTTCACCGGGAGGTCCAGAAAGTCCTCAAGTTCGCTGAATTCGCACGCTTCTTCAGCCCTGTTCCTGGCTTCTTTACCGGTGATGCCCTGGTAGGCCAGGAAGGCGAAGACGTTTTCCCGTCCCGTGAAGTCAGGATGGAAGCCTGTGCCGAGTTCTAAGAGGGCCTGGATCTTGCCGCCGACGCGCACGCTTCCCTCGGTTGGCATGAGATTGCCGCAGATAATCTTTAGCAGTGTGCTCTTGCCGGCGCCGTTTCGCCCGAGGATTCCCAACCGGTCGCCGGGCAGCACGGCGAGGTTGATATCGCGCAGTGCCCACAGCTCGCGGAACTTGGGTTTGCGAATGAAGTCGAGGTGGAATGCCGCCAGGAGCCGGTCCTTTGGGCTCGCATAGATTCGAAAAACCCTCGATACTCCTTGTACTTCCAGGACTAGATCAGACATTTTCAACAAAGGCTCGTTTGAGGGTAACAAATACTTTATGCCCAGCAAAAAAGATGACTGTAGAGGCGCAGACGAAAGGCAGGATGAGTTGTAGGGGAGGTGCCTGGTTGAAGAGCATCACACGCTGGTAACAGAGGATGATGTAGTACAGTGGATTGAGGGTTAGGATGGGACGCAGTGCTGCTGGAATCATCTCTTCCGTATAACCTATTGGGCTGACCATCATCAGAAGCAGGACGACAAGACCCATGATCTGGCCCAGATCCCTGAAGAAGACATTAACGGCCGCCAGGATCCACACGATGCCAGCAGATATCATGATCTGAAAGATCCAGATGACAAACACCCAGAGATAATGAATCCCGAGTTTCCCGGAAGCGGCCAGAAAGATGCTCAGTATGGCAAATCCGACCACCTGAACCATTTGCGCGCAGATGACGACCTTCACGGGAAGCAAGGCCACCGGGAAGAGCGTGTTCTTCATGAGCTGGGGGTTGGAAGAGACGGAAACGGTCCCGGCTGAAAGACACTCAGCGAAATTGAGGAACGGAACCAGGCCGGTGAACATCAGCATCAGGTATTCAGGTCCGGTGAAAATTGCCAGGCGCACCTTCAGAACCAGCATGTACACCGTGGCATAGGTTGCCAGAAACAGCGCCGGATACATGAAGAGCCAGATGATCCCGAGAAG
>JAPXSS010000072.1:0-17185 GCA_033812955.1 Syntrophobacteraceae bacterium
GCTCATGGCTTGATCAAGAAGGTCGCAAAAACCAACCGCTACCTTCTCACTGCTCATGGATCAAAAGCCATCACAGCCCTCCTTGCATCTCTAAATGCCAGCTCGGATTTACTAATTAAATCCGCAGTATGAAGGAAAATCTTGGCAAAAAAACAAGAAACTCAGGATTAGTATCACATGGCGGTGGATCGACAGCTCAAAAAGAAAAAGAAGCGGGAAGAGAAGCAGAAAGCGCGACGGCAGGGAGCTTTACGGCAACTACGCCATGAAAAGGCGGAAGAATACACGTGGGAGGCCGGGAACGCTTTCCGCGACAAAGATTACCGAGGGGCCCTCTCCTGGGCTCTCAAGAAACTCAAGCTGCAGCCAACCGACACCCATATGCGCAAAGTGGCTCTTCACTGCGCGCAAAACCTGCAGGAGGATGAAACCCTCTACAACCTTTTGTGCCAGAGTCACGAATATGGAGAACTGACCTCACGCCACAACGCTTTGATCCTTGCGGAAATGGCCTACCCAAGGAAGGACTACGAGCTGGCCAGGGAGCTCGCGCAGGCCGTCTTGAATGCTGGTTCGCCGTTGAGCGGGAAGATCCCCAAGTATCGGCAGAAAAGGGCCGAAGAAATCCTCCTGTATTGTCAGGCAGAAGAGCGATACGCGGCCTTCAAGCAGGCCCAGGCAAGATCTCGTTCGGAACAACAGGCCCCCTCCACCGCCAAACCTTCCGTGCCCGCCCATGCTTCGTCTGCCACAACTACGGCCAGTGAGAGCAGCGAAGCTGGAGGCGGAAACCTCCCCAAGGTCCAGTCGGACCCCCTGCCGACCCTCGGCATCGCCTTCAAACTGGAAACCGACTCGTTCATGAAAGCCTTGGAGGCACATCAACGCTCCGACCCGGCCGCTCTCGAGTTGACCCTGAAGGCTTATAAGCTCTCATTCCGCACCTCCTATGACCAGCTTCTCTGCCTGCCCACCCTGCGTGACGTGCAGTCCTTCTGGTATCAGGAGGAAACCGCGCGCAAAGTCATGAAGACGTTTCGCGGCCGGGCCATCCTGGCAGACGAAGTCGGCCTTGGCAAAACCATCGAAGCAGGCCTCATCCTGAAGGAATACATGCTGCGGGGACTGGTGCGCACCGCCCTGATCCTCACTCCCAGTTCCCTGGTGAATCAGTGGCAGGAAGAACTGAGGGAAAAATTCGCCATACCCGTGGTCTCCACCAATGATCCCCTTTTCCGCCAGGATCCCGAGCGGTTCTGGGGTGAACCGCTGGTGCTCGCCTCCCTTCAGACCGCCAAACTCAAACGCCATGTCGAGGCTGTCACCTCCCGCTCCTACGACCTGGTCATCGTTGACGAAGCTCATCACCTCAAGAACCGCGCGACCCTCAACTGGAAACTGGTGAACAGTGTGCAGAAGAGCTTCCTGCTCATGCTGACCGCCACGCCCGTGCAAAACAATCTGGAGGAATTGTTCAATCTGGTGACCCTTCTCCGGCCGGGCCATCTCAAGACCTTGCGCGCCTTCAAGGAAGAATTCATGACCCGCGGCAGTCCGACCGACCCACGCAACCGCGAGCAGCTCCGCCAGCTCCTCAAAGAAGTGATGGTGCGAAACACGCGCTCGGTCACGCAATTGCACCTGCCGCCCCGGTTCGCGCACACGGTCCGAGTTGAGCCGACCGAAGCCGAACAGGTATTCTACCAGGCAATCGGTGCCTTTGTTCGGGAGCAGGCCACAACCGATCATTCCACAATCCCTCGTCTCACTCTCCGACGTCTGCTGGAAACGGCCGGTTCGTCACATCTGGCCGCATTGCGCTCGCTCAACAAGACTTCCGTTGACAGTAAACCCGGCATCGCGACTCAGATTGCGGCCCTCACCCGGTTGGGTGAGCAAATCCAGGCCAGCGCCAAGAGCCGCAAGGTCATGGAACTGCTGAGAGCGGCTCCCGATCAGAAAGTGCTCTTTGTGAATACCCTGGCAACCCTCGAGCATCTCCAGCGCCTCCTGCAAGCGGAGCACATCCCCCACGTGGTGTTTCAGGGCGGTCTCACTCCAACCCAGAAGCAGGACGTCATCGACCGATTCCGGGAAGGCTGCCCGGTCCTCCTTTCCACCGGCATGGGTGGCGAAGGATTCAACCTGCAGTTCTGTCATGTAATGATCAACTATGATCTGCCGTGGAACCCGATGGCGATCGAACAGCGCATCGGGCGCCTCCACCGGATCGGCCAGACCAGGGAGGTGCAGGTCTTCAATTTTTGCACTGCCGGCAGCCTCGAGGACCATATTCTCGAAGTCCTGGACCGTAAGATTAACATGTTTGAACTGGTAGTGGGAGAAATCGACATGATCCTCGGACGCCTTCAGGGAGAGGAAGAATTCAGTGACCTGGTTTACGACATCTGGGTGCAGCATGCCGAGGAACCGGATCGCCGGAAAGCCTTCGACGCCCTGGCCGGAAGGCTCAAACGCGCCAGATCGAACTACGAAAAGAGCCGGGAACTCGACGAAAAACTGTTCCGCGAGGATTTCGGGGTATGAGGAACAACTCTGACCCTGAATTGCTGGCCTTTGCCGGTGACCTGATCGAGAAACGGGGAGGCCTCATCGAGAGGCTGCCGGACCGTCTGCTGGCGGTCCTGCCCCCAGACCTCGCCGGGGCTCTCGCTCTGTCCGAAGAAGCAATCCTGGGAACCGACGAAACCCCACTGCTTTATGGCAGTCCCTTCCTCGACCGGCTGGTTACACTCGCCACCAGCGAGGTTCCGGTGGTCTACGGCCAGATTGAAGTTCCCTATCTGAAAAAGGCCGGCTTCGAGGAACTGCTCGGGAAAGACTTGAATTTCGCCGACGGGCAGGTACGGGTATCCGCCCGGGCAGAGGCGCGAACTTCCTACATGATCCTCACCTGTCGCTGCGTTGCCCTCAGCGATGAACGCAAAGAAGGGTTGCTGCAAATCGGAGTCCATGAGGGCAGCGGTGCGGTTATCGGCAGTCTGGAGCGGGGCTGGCAGGAATTTCAGCCGCAGTTCTTTCCCGCCGGAAAGGTGCCGCCCCATTTCCCGGTCAGGATCGATCCAGCTATCGCCTCTGCCATGGCCAGTGCCAGGACCGGCATCGAAAAGGAGCTGAGCGACTTTCTGACCAGCATGCAGCGCCGTCTCCAGCGGGATGTGACCAATACCCGGGAATACTACGAGGCCCTAAAGGCAGAAATGGCGGCTAGTCTGTCACACCCAAACCTGATGGAAGCCCAGCGGCAGGAGCGTGAGGAGAAGCTGGCAGCTTTGCCGGCCGAGCTGGCACGCAAGGTGGAGGACCTTCGTCAGAAATACCGGGTGGAGGTGACCATCACCGCCTGTGCAACCTTGCGGCTGCTCGTCAACATCGCCCAAATCAGTCTGGCCATCCGCTATCGGAAGGGCGAACGGACCCTGCGCGTGGTCTGGAACCCCCTCACCCGTCAGCTCGACCCGCTTGTCTGCGAACGCTGCCACCAGACCATCACCCGCATTCACCCCGTTGCGCGAGATAAGGACATCGAACTAATCTGCACCCAGTGTGCCCAGAAACGGTGACAGGACAGGGACAATTGCCCATGGCTGCTGCCGAGCTGTCTCGACGATTCACGGATTTCAAATGATTGTGATCGAACAGCTTTTCAAGGAGGTAGGGTAACGGTAACCGCAACCGTTTTGCCGTGACGCTTCAGGACCAGTTCATGGGTGAGCCCGTCGCTGAAGGCCCGGCGCACTTCTTCGAGACTGGTCACCGGGTTGCCGTCGAGCATGATGAGGATGTCGCCCCGCTTGATCCCGGCCTGGGCGGCGGGACTTTCCGGCAGCACTTCGACAATCTCCAAGCCCTTGTCAGCCGCGAGCGGTACCAACTTCACCCCCAAGCGCGCCCGGTGCCTGGGTTGCTCCGAGGGGTTGGTCAGCCAGACAAAGTCAGCAACATCCTGGTCGGCAGTGCTCATGGGATAGTTAACGGGCAGCGGGACAACCGTCCGAAAGGAAGCCGGGTTCCGATGGTAAGTCAACATGGGCACCCCTACCCGGTCGCTGAGATGCCCTTTACCGATGGCAACGATGATCTGCCCTTCCGGCGGGAGTGAGGCCAGAGTCAGGGCAAGGGTCTCGGCCATGGTTTCTTCCCATGCCAGTTGGGCTTCAAAAAAGGTGGTGAAATCGCCGATACTGCCCTTGAGGTGCTGGTCATATTGCCGGCGGACATAGGCCTCATGTTTCGGGTTGTCCACATGAAAATTCCGCGCCACCCGATCCCGCTCCGCCGCCGTGAGCGAGGCAAGCCCCGAGCGAGCGATCTTGTTGACAACCTCGCAGGGAGCATTGAGGCCGACAATCCTCATCCCCTGGTCCCGGGCATAGACCAGAAGCTCTCGGTAGAGGGCAAAAGAATAACCCCAGTTGTCGTCCCAGCGCACTTCCTTCAGGAACTCATCCTCTCCGAGCCGCCCCTGCGTGAACTCGTCCAGCAGGGTCTGTGCCTCCCGTGGAAACATCTCCATGGCGAGAACCAGCGAGGAGTTGCGGGAACGGAGTTCCTGCATGATCCGGAGTTGTACGCGATGGTCTTCGGCATTCGGATGGGATTCACCCACGTAAACGATGCGGCTCTCCGCCAGTTGCCCCATGAGCGATTCCTGCGAGAGGATCTGGCCGGTCCGGGTGGCCACGATCTCCCCGACCGTCAGCCCTACCGCCGGTCCCGGCAGACGCGCCGGTTTCATGAGACCCGGTCCTGCACAAGCCGTCAGCAGCATTAGAATAATCCCCAGGAAAAAGAACTTAAAGAGTTGCGGACGCATGCTGCTCCTTCCCTTCCCTGGCTTTCCTTTCTTCCCTCCATCCCGGGGATTTGCAAAGGATGGCTATCAACTTTCGGCTGGCGGCTGGAAAGGGATAGTGGTCAAGCTCCGCCAACGTGGCCCAGCGGCTGTCGACCGCTGAGTGCAACACCGGCTGGCGCAGCGGGTCTTCAAGCCGACACGAAAAGGCGTGCAACATGACCTTGAACGACGTGTAGCTGTGCCGGATCATTGCCACCTTCTGCAAAGGGACGACACCAACCTCCAATTCCTCCCGGAATTCCCTTACCAGGGCAGCCTCCGGGCTTTCCCCCGGGTGCAGCTTACCTCCGGGGAATTCCCAGAGATGGGGCATGAGCCCATGCGGAGGGCGTTTCTGAATGAACACCCGGCATCCTTCCACCAGGACCCCTACGGCCACCTGGAGGGCTTGCGGTGCCTTCACCATGCTCCTTACCGGTCGCTGGGCAGCCACGTTGCGCCGGTACCCCAGACAGACCTCCTGCAGCGGGCATTGGGCACAGGCGGGTTTTCGCGGTGTGCAGACCATGGCGCCAAGATCCATGAGCGCCTGGTTGAAGCTCCTCGCCCTCCCCTTCGGCAGGAGACGCTCGGCGAGGTTCCAGAGGGTCTGCTGCGTAATCCGCTCGCGGAGCGGCCTCCGGATATCGAAGAGCCGTGTCAGAATGCGCGCGACATTCCCGTCCACCACCGGGCAATCGGCATTGAAAGCAATGCTCATGATAGCCCCAGCCGTATAGGGGCCGATTCCCGGCAGCTTTCGCAACATATCGTATCTCATTGGAAAGATGGAATCAAATTCCTCTACCAGAATCCGGGCTGTTTTGTGGATATTCCTTGCCCGGGCGTAATAGCCCAGCCCTTCCCAATATTTGAGCAGTTCTTCCTCCGGTGCTCCGGCCAGGGCCGGGATGTCGGGAAAGCGCCCCATCCAGCGCGCGTAATAGGGGAGCATGGTCTTTACTTGAGTCTGCTGCAGCATGATCTCGGATATCCAGATTTCGTAGGGATGGTATTGCTGCCGCCATGGCAGGTTACGCTGCCCGGTCTCAAACCATCGCAGCAGGGATGCGTTCACCTGCTGATAAGCCACTGCCAACCTGCCCATGGTTCCCTCCGCCTCACCCAGCCGCCCTTGACTCGCCCGACCCATCGTCAAAGGCCGCCGCTCCCTAACCTCATCACCTCGCTCATTACGACTTACGAATTCACTATAATGCTTCACAGTTCAGCATCACAGAAAAAACCCGTGTAGGACACTCACCTCATGCTGCCAGCAGCATTGGAGCCATGGGGGGAGCTTGATTGACAATGCCGGGCGGGTTCTGGTAGAAGCTCTTCTCGTTCCGTCTGTTGAGTCTTACGGCAACAGTTGGGAGAACTCGCAATCGCACCTTAATTCCTGAGTAAAGTGCGGCATAAGTCTCAAACTGCTTATGGCAGGTGTCCAGCTGTTCCCCTTGCCGTTGCGTTTCATGTTCATTCAACGCAACCTACGGAGAGCATCGGCCCTAACGCGAGGATGGCAGGTTGCGTTGAGAGGAGCGGAACACAACCTGTGTAAGGTGCCGAACTTTCGCCGCGCGGTACCAGTTTGTTCACTCGAGAGGTTTCCCTGATGCAGATACGCCGTGAATTCCTGCCACTTGCTTTCCTGGCGGCATTATGGGCGGCAATTTATGTTACCGCCATCTCCAGCCCGGTGCTGCTCGATGACAGCGATGCCGTCCATGCGGAGGCCGTTCGGGAAATGGCGCTGAGCGGTGACTGGGTGACGCTGACCATCAACAATGGGATCCGTTACCTCGAAAAAGCACCGCTCATGTACTGGCTGGGAGCACTCACCGTGAGTCTTTTCGGGCTCGCCGAGTGGACGGTTCGGTTGCCGGTGGTCCTCGGGCATCTTCTTCTCGCGTTATTGCTCTATCGCATGGGAACCCGCTTCTGGGGAAACCGGACCGGCTTCTACGCGGCCCTGGTCTACCTCACCAGCGTCGGCCCGTATGCTTTCACCCGCATTCTCCACCCCGACGGCATCCTCACCTTGTTCATTGCCTCATCCTTTTACCTGTACCTCCAGGTGGTGTATGAGCCCGACCCCGGAAGGATGCGGATCGGGCGATTGGATTTACGCTGCCTGGGCATCTATGCGGCAGCGGCGCTGGCCGTTCTCACCAAAGGATTGATCGGCATTATCTTTGTTGGCAGCATTATTTTCTGCCACCTCCTGCTGAGCGGTCGCTGGGAGGTCTTGAAACGCCTGCATATCCTCCCGGGACTAGTGGTTTTCCTGATCATTGCAGCCCCCTGGCATCTGGCCGCCGGCCTTGCCAACGAGACCTTTTTCTGGTTCTATTTTGTCAACGAGCATTTCCTGCGCTATCTTGACCTGCGTTACCCCAAAGACCACGCCACCATGCCGCTCTGGCTCTTCTGGGTGCTGCTGCTGGTATGGCTTTTTCCCTGGACGGCATTTCTGGGGGGATTGGCTCGCCACCTGCCAAGATCCCTCCGACCGCCAACCCCGGCCGCTCAGCTCAATGTCTTTCTTTGTACCTGGGTGCTGCTCATCATGGTTTTCTTTTCCTTTTCCACCACCCAGGAGTACTACACCTTCCCCGTGCTCCCCGCCCTGGCCCTGCTGTTCGGGCAGGTGCTCGCCCGGCTTGAATCACCGGAGGGGACCGGCGACCAACGTCGCGGTGTTATCGGCCTTGCAGTGTTTGCGGGGTGCTGCCTTATTACCGCCATCGGCCTGGTCGCTCTGGCATGGCTTGGCAGCGCAACGACCGAGGCTTCCGATTTGAGCCAAACCATGGTTCCCAATCCCGACCGGTACCTCATCACTTTCGGGCGACTGCAGGAGATGACCCCGGCAACCTTCGGGCATCTTACCACCATCATCCATCAGACCGCGGCCTTGCTGATCCTTGGCCCCCTGGCAGCCCTGCTGGCCGGCTGGCGAAAGCGATGGAACCTCACAGCGCTCGTTTTCGCGCTCATGATGGTCGGCCTGCTCTTCTGCTATCGCGCAGCGATGCTGTCGTTCGAGCCGATTCTTACTTCCAAGGGCATTGCCCGAGTGATCGAGCTGAACCATCAACCGGGCGATCAAATCGTCGTGAACGGAATTTATGAACTCAGTTCGACCATCAACTTCTACACCGGGCTGCAGCTTTCAGTCCTCAACGGCCTTGATGGCAACCTCTGGCATGGGTCCTCCTACCCGGATGTGCCTCCGATCTTTTTGGACGATCAAGCCTTTGGGAGGCTGTGGAAATCCCCACAACGGGTGTTTTTCTACAGTGAAAATAATGAACTGGAAGCATTTCTGGCCAGAAATCCTGATTTTCGGTATCGTCTTTTGGCCGAGAGTGGAGGACATAAGCTGCTGGTGAACCGGTTGTGAGAGTGCCGATCATGAAACGGGGTAACGTCACCGGCAACCGCATCCTGATCATCAATGCCGATGACCTGGGATATGCGAGGGGGATCAACCAGGCCATCCAGGAGTGCAGCGTTGCCGGCATCCTGCGCAGTGCCACGCTCATGGCCAACGCCCCCGCCTTCGATGACGCCGTAGCGATGGTCAGGGCCAACCCGGAACTGGATGCAGGGGTGCATCTGGTGCTCACCAAACTGCCTCCCCTGGCCCCTCCCTCGAAGATCGCCGGGCTGGTGGGGGAAGGCGGCCACCTGCCCGCCACCCCCTGGGAACTCCTGCTGGCCGTGCGCCGGGGCAAAGTCAGCAGGGCAGCCATTCGACAGGAGCTGACCTGCCAGCTCACGAAAGTATTTGACCATGGTTTGCGCCCAAGCCATCTGGACAGTCACAAACACGTCCATCTCATCCCTGAGGTGCTGGAGGTGGTGATCGAGCTCGCCCGGCAATTTGCCATTCCCTGGGTGCGCAATCCCTTCGATGAGACCCCCTTCCTGCCACCGGCGCTCCAGGTCGATCGTGAGCGGTTCATCACCTTTTGCACCCAGCACCTCAAGGGACGGCTGGTGAGGTACTATCGGAACACCCACCAGCGACTGCTGGCAGGATCCGGGGTCCGCGTGCCCGATCATTTCTTCGGGGTGAGCCTCACCGGCATCTGGAGCGAGGCCGCCATGATCGGACTGATGAGCAGGCTCCCGCCCGGCATAACCGAATGGATGCTGCATCCCGGCACCTGCGACGAGGACCTGTTACAATCGGGAACACGCCTGCGGGAGCGGCGGGTGGTCGAGAAGGCGCTCCTGCTGGCTTCGGAAATGCCAGAGCATCTCAAGCGCCACGGCATCATCCTGAGCAGTTTTCGAGCGGAGGCAGCATGAAGAGTACCGCAGACATCACCATGACTCGGGAAGGTATTCTCCCCACTGGTCCCCCCCGCATTTCCGTGGTGATTCCGCTGCATAACGAGCACGAGACTCTCATTGAACTTTATCAACGGACCCGCAGAACGATGGAGGCTGTAGGTGAGCCCTGGGAACTGGTGCTGGTCAATGACGGCAGCACCGATGAAACGCCGACGATGCTCGATGCCCTGTATGCCGACGATCCGCGGGTGGTAGTGGTCCATTTGCGCCGCAATTACGGCCAGACGGGGGCGTTGATGGCAGGCTTCGACCATGCGCGGGGCAAGGTGGTCGTCGCGCTGGATGGTGACCTCCAACACGATCCCGAAGAAATCCCCATATTCCTCAGCAAGCTCAGGGAAGGGTTTGATCTGGTCTCCGGATGGCGAACCTCACGTTCCGATGCCTTTCTCACCCGTACCCTCCCCTCCCGCATTGCCAACTGGCTCATGGCAAAAATCTCGGGAGTGGCACTGCACGACTTCGGAACAACCTTCAAGGCCTACCGCCGGGAAATCCTCACCGATCTGCATCTCTACGGCGAACTGCACCGCTTCGTTCCGGCACTTTCCACCTTGAACGGGGCACGAATTGCAGAAATCCCTATTTCGGACCTGGGGCGCAATCGCGGCAAATCCCACTACGGCCTGTCACGTACCTTCCGGGTAATGTTCGACTTGGTGACGGTGGGCTTCCTCCTGCGCTACATGACTCGACCGCTCCACCTTTTTGGCAAGCTCTTCCTCATCTGCTCAGGAGTATCGTTTGCGATCGGCCTCTTTCTCGCCTATCGAAAACTGTTCGAGGGAGTGCACCTGTTCCTCGAACACGGTCCCTTAACCCTGCTGGCAGCGGTTCTCATGCTCGCCGGCGTGCAGTTCCTGGCCATTGGCCTGTTCGGTGAGATTCTGGTGCGGACCTATTTCGAATCGCAAAACAAGAAGATTTACGCCGTGCGTACGGTCCTGCGGCGTGAGGACTAACAGCGGGAGCGAAGGGACCCTCCTCACCGTGAAGACAATTTGTGGAACAATATCCCCTCAACGAGCATCATCACCTGGTTGCCGCAAAGCGATGCCTTGTCCAGAAAGAAATCCGCACCAGACTGGGAAGCGAAGCTCCGGTATTCCGGTTGGTCAAAATTCGAGATGATGCCGACCTTGGTTTCAGGGTATCGCGCTTTTATTTCCTTCGTCAGTTCGAGGCCGTTCCTGCCACGGAGGCGGAGATCCACCAGGACAATATCGGGAACGCTCAGATCAATCTTCGCAATGGCCTCCTCACCGTCGCCGCTCTCCTCGATGGCGATGGCAGGCATGGAATCCTTCAGCACACCTGCCAGGGACTTTCGAAAAAATTCGTTTTCTTCAATCACCAATATCGAAAACATCCCGATTCGTTCCCAAAGAATTTAGAAAACACCATTCCAGCCGCTGGACTAAGGCTGCCATTATCCACCCCTCTTCGAACCGGTAAATGGGGGTATTTTGGTATTTTAGAGTGGGTAAGACCGCATTTTAGAGGCTCCTTGGCAGAGGGTAGCCGCGCGGCATGCGGTCCAACTTTATAGGAATGGTCTTAACAGGTCTTCACTGTCCGGGCGGCGCTGATGGTGGATCGGGGCGGCCAAGGGTGGCGGGTTGCCACCTTTCCCTGTAAATGAGGATCAGGTTTCTGAGGTAGATGACGAGCCCGGCGGCCTGGCCGACGATGAAAACGGGGTCTTTGCGGAAGATCGCATAGACCAGCAGAAGCGCCCCCCCAATGACGCTGAAGATCCAGAACGAAAGAGGCACGACACTCCGCCCCGCCCGTTCGCTGGCAATCCATTGGACCAGAAAGCGGGCGGAAAACATCCCCTGAGCCAGAAAGCCAAGGGTAAGCAGACCCTTTTCCAGCAGCTCCGGGTCATTCCAGGTTAGCCAGCCAGCCATCCTCGCCCCATCTCCTCACCCTTCCCTCCTGACTCCCCATTTATGGCTCCTGATACCTCAGACCTCAGGCCTGACCCTTTCCAGGCAGCCTGGTCCGCTCCATCTCAGTCCCCGTGAGGCTCTTCGGTGGCGGAGCGCTTTCCGGCCAGCTCGATGCCGTACTTTTTGATTTTATAATGGATGGCCCGACGGCTGATCCCCAGCAGTTCCGCGGCATCCTTCTGGACCCAGCCGGCCTGCTGCAGGGCTCGTATGATGGCCTGGCGTTCGCTCTCATCCAGCGAAAAACCTTCACTGGCGCTGGCCGCCGGGACCTTTGGCTTTATGTCGGCAGGCCTCGGAAGGTTGAGATCAACAGGGCGAAGGACCCCGTCGCGGCAGAGGACCACCCCGCCTTCCAGGGCATTCTTCAATTCTCTCACATTCCCCGGCCACGGGTAGTCGACGAGCCATTTGACGGTATCGGAAGGCAGTTTCGCCACCGGCAGCTTGTGGCTCTCACAGAAGGTCTCGACAAAATGCTGTGCCAACAGTGGGATATCCTCTTTTCTGTCACGCAGGGGCGGGATTTTGAGGGTGACCACACGCAGTCGATAGTAGAGGTCTTCCCGGAAATTCCCTTCTTCGACCTCTTCAGGCAAGTCCACATTGGTTGCTGCAATCACCCGGCAATCCACCGGGATCTCACGCAGATCGCCGATCCGGCGGATCCGGCGATCTTCCAGGAAGCGCAGCAGCCGCATCTGCATCTCAGCGGAGATATTGCCGATTTCGTCCAAAAACAGGGTCCCTCGGTCCGCGGCCTCGATGAGGCCTTTCTTATCGCGGATGGCGTGCGTAAAGGCCCCTTTCAGATGACCGAACAGCTCGCTTTCAAGGAGCCCGGTGGGGGTCGAGCCGCAATCTACCACCACGAACGGATGATGTCGCCGAGGGCCTCGTTCGTGGATCAGCCGTGCCACCCGCTCCTTACCCACTCCGCTCTCCCCCAGGATGAGCACGTTGATATTACTGGGGGCAATCCGTTCGATCAGTTCGTAGAGTTCCCTCATGGCCGCGCTTTTACCGCCGGTCAGAAGCTGGTTCAGCGGCGGCAGACCTTCCTGGGCCACCTGCGGAGAGTGGATGCGCAACAGGTCTTTCACCTTGGCCACCAGTTCGCGGCCGTCGAAGGGTTTGGTCAGGTAGTCCACCACACCGGCTTTGACCGCCTTTACGGCATCGGCAATGGTGCCGTAGGCAGTGAGAAAAATGACCGGAAGGTCGGGGCGCAGGGTGCGGACTTGGGTGAACAGGTCCATCCCTCCCATTCCCGGCATGCGCACATCGGTGACGACGAGATCCAGGGGGTGGGCTCGGAGGATTTCCAGCGCTTCTCGACCGCCGTCGGCGGTATGCACGCGGAACCCCGCCGAACCGAGGCGAGCTTCAAGGACCGCCAGGATATGGGGATCATCATCCACAATGAGGATAGCCTGTTTCGGTGTTGCCGTCTGCTCCGAACTCCGCTCTTTCAAGGCGAGGAGACTCCCTGCTTGCGTTCCTGGTACTTCAGATGAATGGCTTCCAGGCTTTCGATCTGATGCTTGAGCCGTCGTGCTTCCTTCTCCTTGGCATCCAGCCGGGCCTTGATCCGCTCGATTTCCCGGTCCTTGGCCTGGAGCAAATCGCGGCACGCGGCGGTGCTGCCGATGCTGATCTTCTTCACCGGCGGCTGGTGCTCCCGGACCTGGTTCTCCGGTGCACCCGGCGGCGTCAGGCGCAGAAGGAAGGGGGTCAGCATGCGTGCGTCTTCATCCTCTATGGGATATGGGAAGTGCTGGTCCCAACATTCCCACGTCGCCAGCGCCTCGCCGAACTCCTCCGGAGTCTGCGCCACCACCAGCCGGGTCGCCGCGAGAGCAAACAACGCCTTACGACTGAGCACCTCGGATTGTGCACTTTCGCTGAGGACCTCGAAGAGCACCAGGGCCTTATCGAAATCCCCCTCCCGGAACGCCTGCAAACCTTCCTGCCAGGTCATTGATTCGATTTCCTGTTCCGGCAGCTCCAACCTGGGTGGTTCGGCTTGCTGCCGGACGGTGCACCCGAAGATCCCCATTCCGGCAAGCAGGACGACCATCAGGGACAGGCGGCGACACCCCCCTGACCGTGTGAAGCAGTGCATAGGCATTCCTTTATGAGTTGTCCGGATTCCCCTGAAATGAAGAGACGGCATGGGCGCCCTCATGCTCTTCCGTGGCGCTGTCGCCCTGAGGTTCTTCGAGCCCGGCCAGGGCGGGAAGCGTGAACCCGAAAGTGCTGCCCTCGCCAAGCCGACTCTTAACCCAAATCATGCCTCCGTGGGCTTCTACGATGTATTTCGAGATGCTCAGCCCCAGGCCCACACCATCAACCTGATCCCGTGCCCAGGCCGACCGATAGTACTTGTGGAACACCAGCAGCTGGTTCGCTTCGGGAATACCCGGACCGGCGTCGGCCACCGAAAACTCCAGATCGAGACCCTCCGTTCGGCTGGCGGGAGTAACGGCAACGACCACCTCCGTGTTTGGCGGGGAAAATTTGATGGCGTTTCCCAGGAGATTCAGGAGAACCTGCTGCAGGTTGTCGGGATCGCCCATGACCAGAGGCAACTGCGAGGGAAGCTGCGCCGTGATGGTTATGCCTTTGGCTTCCGCAGCCGGACCCACCCGGTAAATGCAATTGGCGGTGAAGACTGCGGGATCGAGAGGGCGCAGGTCGATCTTGAGCGCTCCCGCTTCGAGACGGGAAACCTGCATCAGGTGATTGAGGAGATCGGAAATCCGTTCGATTTCTCCTCCCGCAATCTCCAAAAACCGCCGCTGCCGCTCGTTAATCGGACCCATCAGCTCCTCGGCAATCATGTTCACCGACTCCCTGATCGAGGTGAGCGGCGTCCGGATCTCATGGCTCAACATCGAAATGAAATCCGAGCGCATCTGTTCTTCCTGTTTCAGCAGGGTCGCCATTTCGTTAAAGGCTCCGGCCAGTTCCCCAAATTCGTCCCGCGACTGGATGCGGATGGGCTCCGTCAGCCCCCCACCGGAGATGGCCCGGATGCCCCGGCGCAACTCTCGCAACGGCCGATTCATGGAATGAGTCAGGAAGACGCTTCCCAGCAATCCCACCAGGATCGAAAAGCCCAGCCCCACAAAACCGAACCGAACCGCCATCCGGCCGCGCTCGTTGAGCACCAGCATCTGTTCCTCGATCTGCTGCTCGTTTTCGCCCCGGGCATTGGAGATGATCTTGATCCAGTCATTGATGACGGTCTCCGGGATCCAGAGGGTCTTGGCCGGATCCTCTTCCACCGACCCTTTCCCGGCATCCGGCAACTGCGCCACAAAGTCCCGATAAAGCTGCTTCCATGGCTCGTTGTCACCGCCAGCCGAGGGCTCCAGCAGCAGGATCTTGGTCAGGTTGGCCTCAAATTCCCGCTGCGCGGCGACAAAATACTCCTTGTAATCTTCTTTTTTCAAGAGATCATATTTGCTCTCACTCTCGGCCATCCAGAGCAGGCTGTCGATCATCTTCTTGGAAGCCGAAGAGATCCGGTAGTTCCGGTTGGCCACGTTTTCGGAAATGGTCATGATCTGCTGGATGTGGAAAAACAGAATGAGAATGGTGCCGTAGAAGATGGAGACCAGCACCAGGTACCATAAGAAAAGCTTGAACATGATGCCGAATTTGATCTTCATGGGCTCACCGGCCTATTCATTCTCAGTTGCAGGCATATCCCGTACTTTTCATCCGCGCCAGAAGCTCCACCGCCGCCGCTCTTTGGACGGAGCCTCGGCAGTCGGTTCGTCTTCCTCTTCCCCGGTAGCGCCATCATAAAAGGTAAGCTGGGGAAAAGGAATCACCCATCCTTGTTCATTGCAGGCTTCAAGAGCAATCCGGGGCAGCATTCTGCTGAGTCGATCATAATGACTGGCGGCCTTACCGCCACACTTGACCAGAATGACAAAATCCAGCGATTCTCGACGGGCTTCCGTGAATTCCACCCTCACTTCCAGCAGGTCTTTGGCGAAGCTTTCCTTGCCGAGCTCCCGTTCCAGGACCTCCTGCAGCTTCTCGGGAATCACCGTCAAAGACTCCTTCTGATGCCGCGGATCGAGGCGAAATGAGACGTTCAGTCGAAATCCGGCGGAGAGATTGGTAGGGTTCTGCTTGAGAAATTCGGCGGTCGGATAGGTCTTAAAGCCTCCACCCGGCAGAATCAGGGTTACCATTTCGGGGGTTTGTAGCTGGACCCAGCCCAGGGTCCGGTCAGCAAGCAGAACCCACTCCTTTTCCTTACATGGGAACCAGGGTTCCTCGGGTTCGTATGGGCGTGAGGTGAGGTTCATGAGAGCCTTCAGGGGCAGCCTGAGCACTCCTCCCTTAAGATTGGGGTTGAGCAACCGGGTATGAAAATTCAGGGCCTCAACCTTCCAGGGAATTCCCCCGTAGAGGAGGCGCTCCCCTTCTCGAACCGTCCCCAGATTCAACAGAAATTTGGCATCATTCCAGAACTTCGGCACGGTCTGCCGGGCGGTCCAGACGATCCCCAGGAGAAACAGAAAGGCAACGCTGAGCAGGACCCAGTCCCCCGCCAGGTAGAGCACCAGTAGGAACGCCCCATTGGCCGCCACAAAAGTCAGCAGGTAATAGATCAGGTCCGAAAGGCGAGTGGAGAAAGTCCGTTCATCGGTCTTATGGAGCGGGCTGAGACGGCATACCAGGCGATAGATGGCGCGGCAGAGCACCACCACCAGCCCCACCGTGAGCACCGCCAGGACGAAGTTCCTCCCCCGACTCTTGAAAAACGACTGCATAACGTCCTGAAAGGATTCCAGGAAGGGTTTCTGTTTCTTGAGCTCTTCGGTCAGCTGGAAATTCACCACCGCCAGCTGTCCCATCCCCGCCTGTTCCCGCTGCAGCCACCCTTTTTCCACCTCCAAGAGCCGCTCCCGGAGCGCCTCATCCTGCTCCTCAAGCTCGCTCAGAAGCTTCTGGAGGCTGTGAACCGCACTCTTTGCCACCGTGATCTGGTTTTCGAAATAGGCGGCTTCCGAACGCAGCCGCTCGATTTCTCGAGGCTGGGCGGTGATACCCTTCAATTCCTTGATGAGCGGCCCAAGGATCTCTTGGATCTCTTCCTGCCAGTCAAAACGTTCCGCCGGCCTGGCGGTGTAGGCGTCGATATTTACACCGGTGGCAATGCGCTCAAAGTCCCGGGCAAGAGCGGTCATGCGGGCATTCAGGTCGGCCAGGTCTCTCAGCACCCTGGCCTTCTGCTCTTCCGTCCTGACCAGGTCGAGTTCTCTTTCCTTATCGTCGATCTGGCGTTTGTATTCAGCAAGTGACTCCACAATGGTCTTCAAAGTGGGGACGACAATATCGGCCGGAGCTGTCTGCAGCTGCTCCACAGGAACAGCAACGGTCTCCGGGGGCGGATCACCCCATACAGGTACGACGGCGGACAGCAGCAGCATCCCCACCACAACTACCAGCAAGTACAGAGCGGTTCGTGCTTTCATGAGTCAGGATCATCTCCCTCCAGGCAAGCGTTGTTTGATTCTACTACGCTTCCCCGTCAAAGACCAGCCGTCCCCCGGTTTACGCGAAACGGCCGTTTCCCGGGAGCCTGTCCGCGATGGTCAGATCGAGCCATCCCGGATCGTCTTCTTTCATTCGCAGACGGCGACCTCAACGCCACCCGTAACCTCAAGCAGCTGCCGGACGGTGATCGGCACTGCCGAATGGTCATTCCCGGCTGCCGCATAGACCCTGGGGAACCGGCGCATGGAGCGATCGACGACCACCTTGAGCCCCGCCGGCAGGAGGAAGGGGCAGACGCCACCGGGCGCATAGCCGGTGTGCGCAGCCACTTCCTCGGCCTCAGGCAACCGGACCTTACCGGTAAAGCCCACGGCCTGCTTGAGCTTCGAGCCTTTAACGCGCACATCCCCCGAGGTCACCACCACTACCGGAGTCCCCCCGATGATAAAAAGAATGCTTTTGGCGATCTCGCCCACCGAAC